>NZ_JBJHAH010000037.1:0-37439 GCF_054050915.1 Modestobacter sp. SYSU DS0875
CCCCCCCCCCCCCCCCCCCCCCCCCCCCCCCCCCCCCCCCCCCCCCCCCCCCCCCCCCCCCCCCCCCCCCCCCCCCCCCCCCCCCCCCCCCCCCCCCCCCACGATCAGGTCACCTGATCCCGGGGCAGCAGCCCGGGGCCGTCAGGCGAGGACGAGTTCGGGTTCGCTCTCCGGCTCCGGGCGCACCGGGCGTCCGAAGAGCCACCCCTGACCGAGGTCGGCGCCGACGGCGCGGGCCTGGTCGGCCATCCGCTCGTGCTCGACGCCCTCGGCGACGACGACGCCACCCTGCAGGTGGGCGAGCTCGCACAGCGCGCGGGCGATGGCGTTCGGCCCGGGCTCTCCCAGCCGGCAGACCAGCGCCTTGCTCAGCTTGACCACGTCCGGGCGGACCACGGAGACCAGCTCCAGGCTCGACCAGCCCACCCCGACGTCGTCGAGGGCGACCCGCCAGCCCAGCGAGCGGTGGTGGTCGAGCACGGAGAGCAGGTGCTCCCGGTCGGTGACCGCGTGCGGGGCGACCACCTCGAAGACCATCTGCCGGGGGTCGATGCCGGCCTCGTGCACCGCCCGCTCGGTACCGGCCAGGCAGACCGAGGGCCGGTGGATCGCGGCCGGGTTCGAGTTCACGTAGAGGTCGGCGCCGCCCAGCCAGTGCGCGGCGCCGGCGATCGCGGCCTCCCGGGCCAGGCGGTCCAGCCGGGACAGCCAGCCGGCCCGTTCGGCGAGGAAGAAGAGGTCGCCGCCGCCGACCTCGCGGCCGTCGACCCGGCCGCGCAGCAGCGCCTCGTGCCCGACCATGCCGCCGGAGGTCAGCGACATGATCGGCTGGTAGACCGGCCACAGCTCGGCGTCGGTGAGCAGGGACATCTCCACGGTGATGCCGCGGCGGGCCAGCTCGACGGCGAGCGTCGGCGCGGTGAGCAGCCGGGTGGCCAGCGACACCCCGTCGGCCGGCGGGTCGGTGGTGACCCGGACCGACTCGGTCTCGGCGGCGGTCAGCTCGCGGGCGAGCCGCTCCAGCAGCCGGTCGATCCGCCGTCCGCCCTGGTGGTCGACGACGTCGAGCAGCCCGGGCGCGGTCCCCACGGTGAGCCCCATGGCGTTGGCCACCCGGGCCACGCTGGGCAGCACGTGGTCCAGCGTGCTGGCCAGCAGCAGACGGCGGGCCCGCTGCGGCGTTGCCCACGACGGTCGCACCACGTCACCTCCCCCGTTCACGGCAGCAGGATGACCGACCCGGGGCGTGACACCGAGTAGGCGCGCGCAGACACGAGGTGCGCGACCGAACACTGCGGTCCAGGTCACAGAGCATGGACGATCTTGACGAAGATCATCAGGGCTAGGGTGTGGCGTGTGCCTGACCTGACACCGGCCGACGGCGACCGGCCCGGCCGCGGCGGCCGCCCCCGGGACCCCTCCCGCGACGGGGCGATCCGCGCGGCCATCCTGCAGGTGCTGGCCGAGTCCGGCTACGCCGGGCTGACCATGGACGCGGTGGCGTCGGCCGCCGGCGTCGGCAAGGCGACGATCTACCGCCGGTGGCGGACCAAGTCCGACCTGGTCGCCGACGCCGTCGCCGAGCTGAGCCAGGTGCCGGTCGACGCCCCGGACACCGGCAGCCTCGAGGGCGACCTGCGGGTGCTGCTGCACTGGCTCGTCGATGCGGTGAACGGCCCGATCGGCGCCGCGACGCTGTCGCTGCTGTCCGCCCTGCCCCACGAGCCGGGCCTGCGGGAGGCCTTCCGCAGCGGGCCGATGAACCTGTGGCGGCAGACGTTCACCTCGGTGTGGTCCCGCGCCGAGGCCCGCGGCGAGGTCCCCGCCGACGTGCTCGGTTCGGCACTGTCCTCCACCGCCAGCGCCCCGATCCTGCAGCGCTGGCTGTTCAGCGGGGAGCCCGTCTCCACCGAGTTCGCCGACGAGGTGCTGGCCCAGGTCGTCATCCCGCTCGTCAACTGCCGCGCGCGGGTCTGACGGCCCGACGAGGGCCCGGCCGGCGTCCCCGGCCGGGCCCTCGCTGCGTGCGCCTCAGCTCGCCGGCGCGGTCGAGCGGAACCGGCGCAGCCGCAGGCTGTTGGTGACCACCAGCACCGACGACGCCGCCATCGCCAGCCCGGCCAGCAGCGGGTTCAGGAACCCGAGCGCGGCCAGCGGCACCAGGGCCACGTTGTAGGCGAACGCCCAGAACAGGTTCCCCTTGATCACCGCGAGGGTGCGGCGGGAGAGCCGGATGGCGTCGACCGCGGCGGTGAGGTCGGCGCGCACCAGGGTGAGGTCGCTGGCCTCGATCGCCACGTCGGTGCCCGACCCCATCGCCAGGCCGAGGTCGGCCTGGGCCAGCGCCGGGGCGTCGTTGACGCCGTCGCCGACCATGGCGACCACCCGGCCGCGGGCCTGCAGGTCCCGGACGACGTCGACCTTGCCGGCCGGCAGCACCCCGGAGACGACCTCCCCGCGCTCGGGGTCCAGCCCCACCGCGCGGGCGACGGCCGCGGCCGCACCCGCGTTGTCGCCGGTGACCATCACCGGGGAGAGCCCCAGCGCGCGCAGCTCGGCGATCGCCGCGGCGCTGCTCGGCTTCACGGTGTCGGCGATCACGACGACGCCCTGCACCTGCCCGTCCCAGGCCACCGGGACGGCGGTGCGGCCGGCAGCCGCCGCGGCGTCGACGACGTCCGCCAGCTCGGCCGGCAGCGGGGTGCCGGTGGCGCCGACGACCACCTCGTGGCCCGCCACGGTGCCGGTGACCCCCTGCCCCGGCCGGTTCGCGAAGTCGGTGACCGGCGGGAGCGACCCCTCGGCGGCGGCGACGACGGCGCGGGCGATCGGGTGCTCGGAGCCGGCCTCGACCGCGGCGGCGAGCCTGAGCGTGTCCGGGTGACCGGCCACCTGCACGACGCTCATCGCGGCGGTGGTCACCGTGCCGGTCTTGTCGAGCACGACGGTGTCCACGACCCGGGTGCTCTCCAGCACCTCCGGGCCCTTGATCAGCACCCCGAGCTGGGCGCCCCGGCCGGTGCCCACCAGCAGGGCGGTGGGGGTGGCCAGGCCGAGGGCGCACGGGCAGGCGATCACGAGCACGGCGACGGCGGCGGTGAAGGCGGCCGTGGCGTCGCCGGTGACCAGCAGCCAGGTGGCCAGGGTGGCCAGCGCGATGACGAGCACGACGGGGACGAACACGGCCGAGACCCGGTCGGCCAGCCGCTGCACCGCGGCCTTGCCGCTCTGCGCCTGGGTGACCAGCCGGCCCAGCTGCGCCAGCGTCGTCTCGGCGCCCACCCGGGTGGCCTCGACGACCAGCCGGCCACCGACGTTGACCGTCGCGCCGGTGACCCGGTCGCCCTCGGCGACCTCCACCGGCACGCTCTCCCCGGTCAGCATCGACAGGTCGACCGCGGAGCTGCCGCCGACGACCACGCCGTCGGTGGCGATCTTCTCCCCCGGACGGACGACGAACCGGTCGCCCACCGCGAGCTGGGCGGCCGGCACCCGGACCTCGCGCCCGTCGCGGAGCACCGCGGCGTCCCTGGCACCGAGCTCCAGCAGCGCGTGCAGCGCGGCACCGGAGCGCCGCTTCGCGCGGGCCTCGGCGTACCGGCCGGCCAGCAGGAAGACGGTGACCGCAGCCGCGACCTCGAGGTACAGCTCGTGCGTGCCGCTCCCCTGCTCGGGCAGCAGGGTGAACTCCATGCGCATGCCGGGCATGCCGGCGTCGCCGAGGAACAGCGCCCACAGCGACCAAAGGTACGCGGCACTGATCCCGAGGGAGACCAGGGTGTCCATGGTGCTGGCGCCGTGCCGGGCGTTGACCACCGCGGCGCGGTGGAACGGCCAGGCGCCCCACACCGCGACCGGGCTGGCCAGGGTGAGGGCCAGCCACTGCCAGTTGTCGAACTGCAGCGCCGGGACCATCGACAGCAGCAGCACCGGCAGGGCGAGGGCGGCGCTGACCAGCAGCCGCTGGCGCAGCGCGTCGTCGCGGGCGGGCGCGGCGTCGGCCACCGGGGCGGCCTCCTCGGCCACCGGCGGTGGCGGCAGCGCGGCCGAGTAGCCGGCCGCCGAGACGGTGTCCAGCAGCCGGTCGGTGTCGACCCGGGCGGGGTCGTACCGGACTGTGGCGGCCTCGGTGGCGTAGTTGACGCTGGCCTGCACACCGTCGAGCTTGTTGAGCTTGCGCTCGATGCGGTTCGCGCAGCTCGCGCAGGTCATGCCGGTGATGTCGAGGCGGACCTCGTCCAGCGCGCTCTCGTCGGACGGGGCCGCCTGCGGCCCGGCGGTCACGCCGGCGTGGCGGAGTAGCTCCCCGCCTCGGCCACGGCCGCCTGGACCTGCTCGGCGGTGACGTCGTCGCCGACGACGTGCAGCCGGCCGCTGGCCAGGTCGACGTCGACCTCGCGGACGCCGGCGAGCTCGGAGACCTCCTCGGTGACGGAGGCGACGCAGTGCTGGCAGGTCATGCCGGTCACGGTGAAGTCGAGGGTCTGCACGGGGTTCTCCTTGGAGATCGGGAGGGGCGCTCGGGAGGGGCTGGGTGCGGTTCAGGAACGGACGAGCCGGGCGATGGCCGCGGAGGCCTCGGCGATCTTGGCGTCGGCGGCCGCGCCGTCGTCGGCGCCGCTGTTGGCGACGGCCTCCCGCACGCAGTGCGCCAGGTGGTCGTCGAGCAGGCCGATCGCGACCGCCTGCAGCGCCTTGGTCGCGGCGGAGACCTGGGTGAGGACGTCGATGCAGTACGTGTCGTCCTCGACCATCCGAGCGATGCCGCGGACCTGGCCCTCCACGCGCTTGAGGCGCGCGAGCAGCTGGTCCTTGTTGCCGTCGTAGCCCGTCACGCCGACCAAGATACCCCCCGGGGGTAGGGGTGACAACCGTCGGCCAGCCGAGCGGCAGGCACACCCGCTCGTCGTCGTCCGGGCAGCTGCCCTGTCCCCCACTCGGTGTCCACGTCCCCACGGTCACCAGCTCCGGGTAGGAGTACGCGGTGTTCACCAGGTCGCCCAGCTCGAGCGTGAGATCGGGGAACGGGTCGCCCGGCCCGGCGCTGACGAGGTAGGCGGTAGTGGTGAGCTGCTGCCCCACGCCGGCGGCCAGGGCTACGTGGTCGGTGGCCGGCCGCACGTCGCCGTCCGCGCAGGACTGCACGTCCTGACTGGACTCGGGGAACAGGCCCACCTCCCCCGCCTGCTCCCCGCTGACGCCTGCGGCCAGCGTGGCGACCGAACCGGAGCCGTTGACGAAGGACACGCCGACCGCGACGTGCCGCGTGCCCGCCGGGCCCAGGGCACAGTCGGCCGCCAAGCCGGGCAGCGGGGGCAGCCCGTCGGCCACGGGCAGTGCGCTCACCTCGACGGCGCCCCGGGCAGCTCACGCCCGTCGGCCACGGCGAAGGTCCCGAGCGCCCGGGGAGTCGGGGGCGCCGGGACCGGCGGTGGGCGACTCGGAGGACCAGCCGACCGAGGAGTGCCGCACGCCGTCGACCACGACGTCCCAGCAGATCGCCGTGCCGCTGAACTCGCACCACGAGGAGCCGGTCGCGCGCTCGAGCGCGGCCGCGACGTCGTCGCGGGGTACGCAGTGGACCGGCGGATGGCTGGTCTCGCAGACCCGGACGGCCCGGTCAGTGCGGGCGATCACCCGGCTCCGACCCCTCCCGGAGCCCGCGCCGAGCTCGCGAGGCGTGCGGAGGAGAAGGTCCTCCCGCCGCCGGACTCCCGGCCGGGTCGGGGGTGGGGTGCACGGCCCCGACCCGCGCGCGGGAGGTCAGTCGCGGACGGCGTGGACGATGCGTCGGGTGATCACGAACGCCGCGAGCAGGCCGACGGCGGCGATCAGCGCCTTGCCGGGCGGGCTGGCCAGGAACTCCCGCACCTTCGCCTTCGCCTGGTCGCTCAGGCGCTTCGGGTCGGTGCGGAAGGCCAGTTCGTCGAGGGTGGCGCCCAGCGACTCGCGGGCGGCGTCGATCTCCTGCTGGATCTGCTCGGGGCTGCGCGGCACGCCGACAGCCTGCCAGATGCGTGCGCCGGGGGCCTGGCCAGGCGCCTCCTAGACTCACCCGTACGCGGGAGTGGTGTAACGGCAGCCACGCCAGGTTTAGGTCCTGGTGCCTTCGGGCGTGGGGGTTCGACTCCCCCCTCCCGCACGCAGCTGCGGGCCGCACTTCGCCCCGTGAGCAGCCCCCGCGGGCGAAGGCAACCGACCAGACGCAGGCGATGGAGCCGGACGTGACCACCCGGGTGGACTACGCCGATCTCCGGGCCGGCGCCACGCCATACGGCACGTCGTAACCTCGATCGAAGGGGACGGCCCGTTCGACCTCGCGCAGGACTGGGCGGTGCTGGACATCGAGTTCGTCGAGGACGACCTGTGGACACGTCTCCGCCACGCGCGCCCCACCTGATCCGCGGACGAGGGGACCGCGAGGAGAGGGCTGGGTAGGGCCCGGGCCATGCGCGCAGACCGGACCGCCGACGACCCAGTCGAGACCGAGGGTCTGGCGAAGCGTCTGGACCGCCCGATGGGCGTGCTCGGCCTGGTGTTCGTGCTGATCGTGCTGGGCCAGTCGCTGGCCCGCGAACCCTGGCTGGTGACGACGCTGACCGTCGCGGGCTGGGTGTGCTGGGCGGTGTTCGTCGCCGAGTTCGCCTTCCGCGCGTTCCGGGCGGAGAGCCAGCGGCGGTTCTGGCTGCGCAACTGGTGGCAGCTGCTCTTCCTCGCGCTGCCCTTCCTGCGCTTCGCCCGGGCCCTCACCCTGCTGCGGACGGCCCGGGTCGGCGGGGTGCTGTCCGCGGCCGTCCGCGGCTCCCGCTCGGCCGGTCGGCTGCTCACCGGCCGGATCGGCTGGCTGACCGCGGTCACTGGCGTCGTCGTGCTGGCCAGCAGCCAGCTGCTGTACGTGCTGGGCGCGTACGCCAGCTACGGCCCCGCGTTGCACGACGCCGCACTGGCCACCGTGACCGGTCAGGTGCTGAACACCGAGCACGGGTTCGCCCGCTTCCTCGAGGTGGCGTTGGCGGTGTACTCCGTCGCCGTGTTCGCCACCCTCGCCGGTGCGCTGGGCGCCTACTTCCTGGAGCGGCGCCACCCCGGCGACGACCAGCCGACCGGCTGAACGGCCGGGCGCACCCGGTCCCGGTGCAGATGTCCCTTCCGCAGGGGGAAAACGATGTGCCCGGGCAACCCGCCGGCTCCCGACGCTGTGCGCTGCGACGGTGACCTGGGTCACTGCGCGTGGTGGTCGCCGCCCGCGACGCCACTCACCGGCCACGTGGTCAGCGACGACCACACAGACGGGAGCACCTCCATGAGACGACGGATGACCTCGGCCATCGCGCTGGCGACCGCGCTGGCCCTCTCCGGGTGCGGGGGCGGGAACTCCGCCTCCGGCGCCACCGACGCCGGTGCCGACGAACCGCAGAGCGGAGGCGCGCTGACCGTGCTGCAGGACGCCGGCTTCTCCGGGTCCTGGCCCACCGGCCTGGACCCGGCCACCAACGTGACCGGCGGCGCCAACCTCGACATGAACCAGGCCGTCTTCGGGGGCCTCTTCCTGCTGGAGGCCGACGACGACGGCTCCAACGCGCGCGTCGAGCCCAACCAGGCCGAGAGCCTGGAGCTCTCCGACGACGGCATGACCATGACCGTCAAGCTGCGCGAGGGCATCGAGTTCAGCGACGGCACCCCGCTGGACGCCGAGGCCGTGGTCTGGAACTGGCAGCGCGACCTGCAGTCCACGTGCGCCTGCAAGCCCACCTGGCCGCTGGCCGGCAACCCCGACGACATCACCGCCACCGATCCGCTGACCGTGGTGGTGAAGTTCAACGAGCCGTTCGGCGCGGTCGAGGCCAACTTCCCGGTCAGCAACGTGAACTGGATCGCCTCGCCGACCGCGGTGCAGGAGCAGGGCGAGGAGGACTTCGCCATCAACCCGGTCGGCGCCGGGCCGTTCACCGTCGTCTCCAACCAGCTCAACTCCACGCTCGAGCTGGCGAAGAACCCGAACTACTTCAAGCAGGGCCTGCCCCACCTGGACGAGCTCACCTTCCAGACCATCGGCGGTGACCAGCCCGCCTACCAGGCGCTGCAGGCCGGCCAGGCGCAGGCCTACATCGGGCTGAGCACCACCCCGCTGCTGGACCAGGCGCAGCAGAACGGCCAGCTGCAGGTGACGGTCCAGCCGGCCACCTCCCCCTACGTCGTCCAGCTGAACACCCGCACGGCCCCGTTCGACGACGAGCGGGCCCGGCAGGCCATCTACGCCGCCACTGACTGGGACGCCATCGCCACGGGGCTCTTCGGGGGCAAGTACGAGGTCAGCCAGTCCTTCACCGCGCCGGGCGGCAAGTTCCACGAGCCGGAGGTCGACGGCTACCAGGGCTACGACCCGGAGCTGGCCGAGCAGCTGGTGCAGGAGGTGGGCGGCATCGACATCACCCTGGGCACCACCGGCGTCTACGTGGCCGAGCAGGTCATGACCGCGCTGCAGACCCAGTGGCAGGAGGTCGGCATCACGGTGGACACCGAGAGCCTGCCGCTGTCCGGGGTGATCGACCGGTTCACCTCCGGCAACTGGACCGCGATGCTGCAGACGGCCGGGGCCTGGGACCCGGCGGCCGGCGTGGGCGTCAGCCTCCGCTTCGACTCCGAGTCGGCGTTCAGCGGGGTCACGGACCCGCAGCTGGACGAGCTGCTGGCCCAGGCGAGCAGCGCGACCGACGAGGACGAGCGGGGCGACCTGTACCGGCAGGCGGCCGAGCTGCTCGCGGAGAACCACTACGCGCCCTTCGGGCTGGCGTTCGCGCCGGCGAACGTCGCCGTCCAGGGCGTGCAGGGGCCCGGGCTCACCACCGAGATCCCCGCGCTCGCCGTCAACACCAACCCGATCTGGGACCGGGTCTGGACGACGCTCGGCTGATCGCCACCCGGCCCGGCCCGGCCCGGTCCGACGGGCCGGGCCGGGCCGGAGGGTGCTGCTCAGTCCAGGTGCACGCGCATCGTGAGCAGCAGCGAGGGCACCGTGGGGTCGTCGACGTCCACGACGCCCAGCAGGTCCACCGCGGCGTCGGTGACCCCGCGCAGCGCGAGCCCCTCCACCTTGACCACCTCGCCGTCGACCTCGGGCACCGCGGCGACGTCCTGGACGGCGTGGTCGGCGACGAGCGCGAGCGCCGCGCCCACCACCGGGCCGTCGTCGACGGCGTTCGGGGTGTCCTCCGCCGCGGCGCTGAGCAGCGTCCGGCCGTCGGGCAGCGCGACGGCGTCGGTGACGGCGAGGCCCACGCCGCGCGCCTGGCCCAGGTCGTAGGAGCGGGGGTGCGCGACCGGCACGCTCGCCGCGGGGGCCCGCCCGAGGACGGCGTCGACCAGCGCGGCCAGCGGCACGTCGACGCTGGCGGGGAACACCCCGGCGATCAGGTTGCCCCGGTTGAACCAGCGCACCGTGTCGCCGTGCCGGCTCGCGCCCTCCAGGTTGAGCTGCCCGTCGGGGAGCTCCAGCCGCTCGGCCACCCGCGTGTACAGCTCGGGCAGCTCCGCGGCCGCCACGACCGGCTGCCCGTCGACCAGGCGCACCAGGACGCCGCGCATCCGGCGCGGGGTGGAGCCGGACCCGAGGAGCAGCACGGCCGGCTCGCCGTCGACCTCCGCGGGGCAGGCGACCTCGAGGTCGGGCTTGAGGTGCTTGGTCCCCGCCGCCTCGCTGAAGTGGTCCAGCCCGTCGACCGCCGGCAGCAGCCGGACCGGGGAGACCCGCTGCGCCACGAGCCAGGCGGCGACCGTGGCGTCGTCCGGCGCCACCAGCCAGCCCTCCCCCAGCGGCGCGATCGCCGAGGCAGCGGTCACCGGCGCCCCGTCGTCGAAGTGCAGTTCCCGGACGTCGTCCACCGTGATCCGCATCCTCCCCAGGTGCCCGGGCGGGTGCCCGGGCACGCATCCGTCGGCCGCCCGGCCGGGTCAGGGGCCGGGCGGCCGAGGGGAGGTCAGCGGGTGGTGCCGCCGCGCTGGGTGGCGGTGAAGGTGAGCGCGAGCTCGCTGGTCTGGGCCTTGAAGGCGTCGCCGGCGGTCGACGGCAGCGCGAGGGTGACGGCCAGGTGGTCGGTGGCGCCGGCGGTCAGGCTGGCCGGGGCGGCCAGGTCGGCGGTGCGGACGACGGGGCCCGCGGCCAGCAGCGTGCGCACGGTGCCCTCGCAGGAGAGGTCGCTGGCCCAGGCCACCGAGCAGGAGCGCACGGACATCTGCAGCCCGTTCGTGGCGTCGCTGTCCAGCAGGCTGGAGGCGGTCGCGACGGTCGACAGGCCCACCGAGGCGAGCGCCGAGTCCCCGTCGTTGACCAGGTTCACCGGGCGGGTGACCGACGAGCCGGGCGCCACGCCGTCGAAGCTGAACGGCACGGTCGCCGAGCCGTCGCCGGCGGTCAGGTTGATCGAGACGACGCCGGACTCGACGGCGACCTCGGCGGGGTCGGTGCTGTCGGTGAACCCACCGAAGGTGCCCAGGCCCGCCACGAGCGCGGCGGTGCCGACGACCCCGACGGAGCCGAGGACCTTGGCGGCGGTCGTCCGGCGGGCGTTGCTGGCGGTGGTGCGGGTCGCGTTCACGGTGCTCCTCGGGTCGGTGCGAGTCGGGGGCTCTCCCGCCGACAGCGCCGACTCTGGGCGGCCAACCGCACGCCCGTCCGCAGGCAACCGCAAGAAAGCCGCAAGACCGCCACCGGGCCCGCGACGTCCCCCGGCCGGGTGAGGCCCCGCCCGGACGGCGACAGTCCGGGGCACCGGAGGCCGACGACCCCCAGGTGACAGTCTCCGCACCGGGCGACGCGGTGCCCGCGCCCCGACGCCGCCGTGGCCGGCACGCCGCGCCCGAACGGCTGGGCGACGTCCTGCTGGAACAGGGGGCGCTGACCGAGGAGCAGCTGACCGAGGCCCTCGAGCACCAGCAGCGCGTCGGCGCCCCGCTGGGCGCGATCGTGCTGGCCCGCGGCTGGGTCACCCGCCGCCAGCTGTACGTCGCCCTGGCCGAGGTGTGGGACGCGGACCTGGCCTTCGTCGACCCGGTCGACGTCGACGAGGAGCTGGCCCGGCTGTTCCCCGCGGCGATGCTGGCCCGCGAGGTCTGGCTGCCGCTGTGCGTCGAGCGGGACGACGAGGGCGAGCTGCAGGTGGTCGTGGCCACCGCCGGCCGCCCGTCGGCGCACATCGCCGAGCAGGTCGTGCAGCGCACCGGCATCCATCGCGTGCGCCAGGTGGTCACCACCGACTGGGACGTCCAGCGGGCCCTGCGCACGGTCTGGCGCGAGGAGCTGGTGCACGACGCGGTCACGTCGCTGGCCGAGCGGCGCCCCGACGAGTCGGCGTCCACGGTGTTCGTGCGCAAGCAGGTGGTCGGCGCCGTCCTGGCGGTCGCCGCCCTCGTCGCCGGCGCCGTGCTCGACCTGCCCACCACCCTGGTCGTCCTGGTCGCGACGGTGAACGTCGCCGTCGCCCTCGCCGTCGGGGCCAAGGCCGTGATCAGCACCGTCGGCACCGCCTGGGAGACGGTCGAGCAGGTCACCGACGAGGAGGTGGCCGCGCTCGACGAGCACGACCTGCCCGTCTACACGATCCTCGTCCCGGTCTACAAGGAGGCCGGCATCGTCGGCCTGCTGATGCGCAACCTCGCCGACCTGGACTACCCGCGGGAGAAGCTGGAGATCCTGCTCCTGTTGGAGGAGGACGACCCGGAGACGCTCACCGCCGCGCTCGCCGCCGCCCCGCCGGACCTCGTCCGGATCGTCGTCGTGCCGCACTCGCTGCCCAAGACGAAACCGCGGGCGTGCAACGTCGGGCTGACCTTCGCCCGCGGCGAGTACGTGGTCATCTACGACGCCGAGGACCGGCCCGACCCCGACCAGCTGAAGAAGTCGATCGTCGCCTTCCGCAAGGGCGGGGACGACCTGGTCTGCGTGCAGGCGGCGCTGAACTACTTCAACGCCCGGGAGAACCTGCTCACCCGGATGTTCACCCTGGAGTACTCCTCCTGGTTCGACTACACGCTGGCCGGCCTGGACAAGCTCCGGCTGCCGATCCCGCTGGGCGGCACCAGCAACCACTTCCGCACCGACCTGCTGCGCGAGCTCGGCGGCTGGGACCCCTACAACGTCACCGAGGACGCCGACCTCGGCATCCGCGCCTCCGCCCGCGGCCACCGCGTCGCCGTCGTCAACTCGACGACGTACGAGGAGGCCAACATGGCCGTCGGCAACTGGGTCCGGCAGCGCAGCCGCTGGATCAAGGGCTACATGCAGACCGTGCTGGTGCACACCCGGCACCCGTGGCGGCTGCTGCGCAGCGTCGGCCCCCGCCAGACGGCCGGGTTCGCGCTGCTCATCGCGGGCACCCCGCTGATGTTCCTGGCCACGCCCTGGCTGTACCTGCTCATGGTCGTCGAGCTGGTCCGGCCCGGCGCCCTGGTGCCCACGCTGCCCGACTGGCTGGTGCAGGTCAGCTTCGCGAACCTGCTGCTGGGCAACGGCGTGATCATCTACCTGTCGCTGCTGGCCGGGTTCAAGCGGCGCACCTACGGCCTGGTGCCGTTCGCGCTGCTGTCCCCGCTGTACTGGCTGCTGCACTCGGTCGCCTCGTACAAGGCGCTCTGGCAGCTGCTGGTCAACCCGTTCTACTGGGAGAAGACCAACCACGGGCTGTCCAGCCACGTGCAGGCCGACGACGCGCCGGCCCCCGACGGTCCCCGGCCGGAGGTGCCGGCATGACCGTCGCCGATCCGCTGGGCCGCACCCGGGCCGACGCGCCGCCGGCCGAGGCGGCGAGCTTCGCCGAGGCCCGGGCTCGGCTGGTCACCACCGCCGACCTCCCCCGCCTGCCCATGCGCCGGGTGCTGGTCACCTGCGCCGTCGTGCTCGCGGTGCAGAGCGCCGCCCTGCTGGCGACCGACCGCAGCTGGGACGAGCTCCTGCTCCCCGGCTACGTCATCCTCATGGCCGCCTTCGGCCTGGTGTTCGTCCTCGCGGCGGTGACCGTCGCCGGCTTCGCCGCGGGAGCGGCCGCGGCCGGCCTGGTGGTGCTCGACCAGGCCAGCCTGCTGCCGCTGCTCGGCGGCGCCGCCGCGCTGGCGCTGGCGTGCGGCTTCGCACCCGGCTGGGTCCGGGTGGAGGCCTGGCAGGCCACCCGCTCGCGGTCGCTGACCGCCGAGGAGGAGGCGGCCCTCGCCCAGCGGGCCATGTCCGGCGACCGCAGCCGGTTGTGGACCCGCGGCATCCGCCTGCGGACCTACTGGCGGGCCGACCGGGTGCTCGCCGCGTTCCTGGTGCTCGCCTTCCACCCGTCGCTGGCGGCCTTCTCGCTGTGGTTCATCGGCTGGAGCAGCGCCCGCTGACCTGCGGTCACCGGTGGCCGAGCACCTCGGCGAGCACCGGCACCAGCGCGGCGAACGCCTGCCCGCGGTGGCTGCGGGCGTCCTTCTCCGCCGGCGTCAGCTCCGCGGAGGTCAGCTCCAGCCCCTCCGGGACGAAGACCGGGTCGTAGCCGAACCCGTTCGTGCCGCGCTCCTCGCGGATCACGGCGCCCCGCCACTCGGCGCGCAGCACGTGCTCGGCGCCCTCGGGGGTGACCAGCGCGGCGGCGCAGACGAACGCCGCACCGCGCCGCTCGTCGGGCACGTCGGCGAGCTGGCCGAGCAGCAGCGCGGTGTTGGCGTCGTCGTCGCCGTGCCGCCCCGACCAGCGGGCGGACAGGATGCCGGGCATCCCGTTGAGCGCGTCGACGGCCAGGCCGGAGTCATCGGCCACCGCGGGCAGGCCGGTGTACCGCACCGCCTCGCGCGCCTTGAGCAGCGCGTTCTCCTCGAAGGTGGCTCCGGTCTCGGGCGCCTCGGGGTACTCGGCGACGTCGCGCAGGCCGAGCACCTCCACCCCGGGGACGGCGGTGGCCAGCAGCCGCTGCAGCTCGGCGAGCTTGCCGGCGTTGCGGGTGGCGAGCAGCAGCTGCGTCATGCCGACAACGCCACCTGCTGCGCCAGGGTCAGCTCGGCGCAGCCGGCGACGGCGAGGTCGAGCAGCGCGTCCAGCGTCGGCCGGTCGAAGACGGCCCCCTCGGCGGTGCCCTGCACCTCGACGAAGCCGCCGTCGCCGGTGCACACGACGTTCATGTCGGTGCCGGCCCGCACGTCCTCCTCGTAGGCGAGGTCCAGGCGGGGCTCGCCGTCGATGACGCCGACGCTGACCGCGGCCACCGAGTTCGGCAACGGGGTGCTGCTGGCCAGCTTGCCGCGCTCGCCCAGCCAGGAGACGGCGTCGGCGAGGGCCACGTAGGCGCCGGTGATGGCCGCGGTGCGGGTGCCACCGTCGGCCTGCAGGACGTCGCAGTCCAGCGCGATGCTGTTCTCCCCCAGCGCGGCCAGGTCGATGCTGGCCCGCAGCGAGCGGCCGATCAGCCGGCTGATCTCGTGCGTCCGGCCACCGATCCTGCCCTTCACCGACTCGCGGTCGCTGCGGGTGTGGGTGGCGCGCGGCAGCATCGAGTACTCGGCGGTCACCCAGCCGAGGCCGGAGCCGCGGCGCCAGCGGGGCACGCCCTCGGTGACGCTGGCTGCGCAGAGCACGCGGGTGCGGCCGAACTCCACGAGCACCGAGCCCTCGGCGTGGTCGAGCCAGTTGCGGGTGATGGTCACCGGGCGGAGCTGGTCGGCGCTGCGGCCGTCGGGGCGGGTCACGTGTCAGCAGCGTAGTTGGCCGCCGTCCGGCAGCATGGCGGCATGCGTTCCGAGCTGCGAGCCGTCCGGACCGGGGGCGTGGCCTCCGTCGTCGACCTGACCGACGAGTGCGCGGAGTTCGTCCGGTCCGAGGGTGACGGGCTGCTGCAGGTGTTCGTGCCGCACGCGACCGCCGGCATCGCGATCATCGAGACCGGCGCGGGCAGCGACGACGACCTGCTGGCCCAGCTGGACGAGCTGCTCCCCCGCGACGACCGGTGGCGCCACAAGCACGGAGCTGCCGGGCACGGCCGGGACCACGTGCTGCCCGCGTTCGTCCCGCCGCACGCCACCGTGCCGGTGCTCGAGGGCCGCCTCGCGCTGGGCACCTGGCAGCGGATCTGCTTCGTCGACACGAACGTCGACAACCCGTCGCGGCACGTGCGGTTCAGTTTCCTGGCCGGCTGAGCACCCCTGCCGAGCAGCTCCGCTCCCGCCCGGTGGTGGCCCGCTTGGGGACCGTCGCCCGGGTGCGGCACGATGCGCAGCATGACCGAGACCGGCCCCGTCACCGACGTCGCCCCCGTCCGCCTCGCGCCCGGTGACCCGGCGCCGGAGTTCACCCTCCCCGACGCCGACGGCACCCCGGTGTCGCTGGCGTCCTACCGCGGCCGTCGGGTCATCGTGTACTGCTATCCGGCGGCGCTGACCCCCGGCTGCACCACCCAGGCCGTCGACTTCACCGCCGCCGCCGGCGACCTGGCCGAGGCGGGGCTGGAGATCATCGGCATCTCCCCCGACGCCCCGGAGAAGCTGCACCGCTTCCGTGAGCAGGAGTCGCTGTCGATCACCCTGCTGTCCGATCCGGAGAAGCAGGTCCTCACCGCCTACGGCGCCTACGGCCCGAAGAAGCTGTACGGCAAGGAGGTCGTCGGGGTGATCCGCTCGACCTTCGTCGTCGACGCCGACGGGCGGATCGAGAACGCCGCGTACAACGTGAAGGCGACCGGGCACGTGGCCAAGCTGCGCCGCGACCTCGGCATCGCGTAAGGACTCCGTCCCCCTCACCCCTCGCAGGCTCGGGGCGAGCCGCTGGACGGGGCCGCCCGGCAGGGGCCGGGGGCCTGGCAGGGCCTGGCAGGGCCTGGTAGGGCCTGGCAGCGACCGGTCCGATGCGGCAGGGTTCCGCGCATGAGCGATCAGATCGGCGTCACCGGGCTGGCTGTCATGGGCGCGAACCTGGCCCGCAACCTGGCCCGGCACGGCCACCAGGTGGTGCTGCACAACCGCAGCAGAGGGCGCACCGACGCCCTCGTCGAGCAGCACGGCAGCGAGGGCGACTTCGTGCCCACCGGCTCGATGGCCGAGTTCGTCGGAGCCCTGCAGCGCCCGCGCAAGGTGATCATCATGGTGCAGGCCGGTGCGGCCACCGACGCCGTGATCGACGAGATCGCCCCCCTGCTGGAGGCGGGCGACGTGCTGATGGACGGCGGCAACGCCCGGTTCACCGACACCATCCGCCGCACCGAGGCGCTCAGCGCCCAGGGCATCCACTTCGTCGGCACCGGGATCAGCGGCGGCGAGGAGGGCGCGCTCAACGGGCCGAGCATCATGCCCGGCGGCTCGCCCGAGGCCTACCGGCTCGTCGGCCCGCTGCTGGAGTCGATCGCCGCCGTCGTCGACGGTGAGCCGTGCTGCACCCACGTCGGCGAGAGCGGCGCCGGCCACTTCGTGAAGATGGTGCACAACGGCATCGAGTACGCCGACATGCAGCTGATCGCCGAGGCCTACGACCTGCTGCGCCAGGGGCTCCAGCTCTCGCCCGCCGAGATCGGTGACGTCTTCGCCTCGTGGAACGAGGGTGACCTGGACAGCTACCTGATCGAGATCACCGCCGAGGTGCTGCGGCACACCGATGCCCGGACGGGGAAGCCGTTCGTCGACGTCGTGCTGGACGAGGCCGAGCAGAAGGGCACCGGGCGCTGGACCGTGCAGTCGGCGCTCGACCTGGGGGTTCCGGTGAGCGGCATCGCCGAGGCGGTGTTCGCCCGGGCGCTCTCCGGCCACCGCGAGCAGCGGCAGGCCGCCCAGCGGGTGCTCCCCGGTCCGGGCCGGGAGTGGGACGAGCAGGTCGCCGACCGGGACGCGTTCATCGAGTCGGTGCGGCAGGCGCTCTACGCGTCGAAGGTGGTCGCCTACGCGCAGGGGTTCGACCAGATCACCGCCGGCGCCGACCAGCACGGCTGGGACATCGACCGCGCCGCGCTGGCCAGGATCTGGCGGGGCGGCTGCATCATCCGCGCGAAGTTCCTCGACCGGATCGCGCAGGTGTACACCGACGAGCCCGACGTCACGACCCTGCTGACCAACGACTACTTCCGCGGTGCGGTCAGCGAGGGCCAGGAGGCGTGGCGGCAGGTCGTCGCCGGCGCCGCCCGGCACGGGGTGCCGGTGCCCGGGTTCGCCAGCGCGCTGGCCTACTACGACGGGCTGCGGGCCGAGCGGCTCCCGGCGGCGCTGATCCAGGGTCTGCGCGACCTGTTCGGCGCGCACACCTACCGGCGGGTGGACGCCGAGGGCTCGTTCCACACGATGTGGGGCGAGGACGGCCGCGAGGTGAGCACCTCCTGAGTGCGCGGTCGTCGGGGTGTCCAGCGTGCGGGCTGCCCCGACGACCGGGCACTGCCGCCCACCGCAGGTCACGCTCTGACCGACGTCGCCGTGGTCCGCCACCGTGCTGGGGCGCGGGCACCGGGGTCACGCCCGCCAGGTGCCGGGCCGGGGCTGGCAGTCCGGGCCGCACGGGTACGCCGGGTCCCAGGGGAAGGTGCCGTCGGGGTGCTGCCAGGTGAGCTGGAAGGCGGGCACGGACGCCTCGTCGGGGCGCCGGTAGTGGCGGTTGGCGACGAAGAGCACCTCCCCGGGGTTGGGCACCTCCTCGACGACCAGACCGTCGGGCCGGTCGGGGAACGTGAGCAGCTCCCCGGGCACCAGGTCGCGCCCGTCGGCGACGAGGCCGGCCACCCGCTGCAGCATCGCGTGCGTGTTGTCGTGGCCGAGTCCGACCACCACCAGCTCCGGGTGGCCGAGCCCGAACAACCCGACCGTGTAGCCGAAGGGCACCGAATCGGAGTCCTCGTCGGGGAAGACGTACTGCACGACCCAGCGATGGCTGCGGATCAACTGGGCGAGATGGGTGTCCTCCTGGTCGAGCCAGGCCGTCATCCGTGGATCGGTCACACCGATGACCTTGGCGGGCCGCCCGGCGCGACCGGCGTGCCCGCCCGGATCTGTGGACCGCGCCCGATCTGGGGACGACGGTCGGCGCCCACGGCTGCCGGCGCGCTACGGGTCGAGCGGTCAGCTTCCGGTCCCGGCAGTCTTCGCGCGGGCCCGGCGCTTCCCCTCGTGCATCGCAGCGACCCGGGCCACCGGGATGGTGTGGCCCTCGGCCACCAGGTCCGCCGGCAGCTCCTGTGGCCCCGGCAGCGCGGCCGCCCACGGGTCGCCGTCCCCGATCCGCTGCCGAGCGGTGCGCACGGTGACCTCCCCGGGCCGTACGTCGTCCAGGTCGTCCCAGGCGACCGGCGTCGACACCGGCAGGCCCGGCCGCGCCCGCGGGCTGTAGGCGACCGCGACCGTGCCCCGCCCGGAGCGGGTCGAGTCGACGAACACCCGCCCACCGCGTTCGGCGACGACGTAGGCGGTGGTCGCCACCGCCGGGTCGAGCCGCTCGGTGCGCGCCGCGAGCGCCCGGGTGGCCGCGGCGACGTCCTCCGGCGGGGAGCCCTGCACCGGGACGACGACGTGCAGCCCGGTGGAGCCGCTGGTCTTCACCGCACCCGCCAGCCCGGCGTCGGCCAGCGCACGCCGGGCCAGCCGCGCCACGGTGACCACGGCGGCCAAGTCGGCGCCGTCCGGCGGGTCCAGGTCGAGCACCAGCCCGGTGGGCTCCTCCTCCCCCACCCGGCCGAAGGGCACGTGCAGCTCCACCGCCCGCTGGTTGGCCAGCCACAGCAGCGTGCGCCGGTCCTCGCACAGCACCTGGTGCACCTCGCGGCGGGCACGGTCGGACCAGGTCGGCACGGTGCGCACCCAGTCCGGCGCGCCCTTGGGGACGTCGCGCTGGATGAAGGGAGCTGCACCGGGCCGCACTCGCTTGATGGTCAGGGGCCGGCCGCTCAGCAGCGGGACGAGCCGGTCGGCGAAGGCGTCGTAGTGGTCGACCAGATCGCGCTTGGTCACCTCGAGCCCGTCGCCCAGCGGGGAGTCCAGGCTGCTCAGCCGGACGCCGTCCCGGTCCTCCTCGGCCATCCCGTCACCGTGCCGCGTGGCGGGACACGGAGCAACTCACGGCTACCGGACGCGGCCCCTGCAAGGGGGTCCTATATGTCGTGGACGGCGGCGTGCCGGGCGAGCTCGCTGTTCGGGAAGACCGACCGGGCGGCGGCCAGCTGCGCGTCGGCGTCGACCCAGGCGGGCACGTGGGTGACCAGCAGCCGCCCCACCCCGGCCGCGGCCGCGTGCTCGCCGGCCTGCCGGCCGGTGAGGTGCAGCCCGGGGGGCAGGTCGGGGCCCTCGGCGTAGGCGGCCTCGGCCAGCAGCACGTCGGCGCCGCGGGCCAGCTCCACCACCGCCTCGGACGGGCCGGTGTCGCCGGTGTAGACCAGCGAGCGGCCACCCGCGGTCAGCCGCACCGCATAGCACTCCACCGGGTGGGCGGTGCGCGCCGTCGTCACCTCGAACGGCCCGATCGTCCAGCTGCCCGGGCCGACGGGCGTGACGTCGAAGACGTCGTCGATGGGACCGCCGTCGGCGTCGTAGGCCGCGGCCAGCCGCCGGTCGGCGCCGACCGGCGCGTACAGCGGTACGGCCCGGCCGTCGGACTGCCCGGAGTAGCGGTGCCAGACGATGAACGGCGCGGCGTCCAGGCAGTGGTCGGCGTGCAGGTGCGACAGGTAGACGGCGTCGACCTCCGTCGGGTCGCGGAGCGCCAGCAGGGAGCCGAACGACCCGTTGCCCAGGTCGAGCAGCAGCACGAACTCGTCGTGCTCGACCAGGTAGCAGGAGGCCGGTGAGGCCGGGCCGGGTGCGCTCCCGGCGCAGCCGATGACGGTGAGCCTCACGCGGCCTCCCCGGCCCGGACCACGGTCTCCACCTCGGGACCGAGGAAACGCCGCCCGAGCCGGGCGAAGGGCTCCGGGTCGCCGGTGGCCAGGAACCGGTGCTCCGGCGGCGGCCCCTCGGGGTCGCGCAGCAGGTCGGTGCGGGTGAGCACCCGGTACACGTCCTTGGCGGTCTCCTCGGCACTGGACACCAGCGTGACCTCCTCGCCGAGCACCAGCGACAGCACGCCGGTGAGCAGTGGGTAGTGGGTGCAGCCGAGCACCACGGTGTCGACCCCGGCGGCCAGCAGCGGGTCGAGGTAGGACTGCGCGAGGCCGACCAGCTGCCGGCCGCTGGTGACGCCGCGCTCCACGAAGTCGACGAAGCTGGGGCAGGCGGCGCTGGTGACGGTGAGCTGCGGGGCGGCGGCGAACGCGTCCTCGTAGGCGCCGCTGGTGATGGTCGCCTGGGTGCCGATGACGCCGATCCGACCGTTGCGGGTGGCGGCGGTGGCGCGGCGGACGGCCGGCAGCACGACCTCCACGACCGGGACGTCGTAACGCTCCCGGGCGTCGCGCAGACAGGCGGCGCTGGCGGAGTTGCAGGCGACGACGAGCATCTTCACGCCGGCCTCGACCAGGTCGTCCATCACCGCGAGGGAGTGCCGGCGCACGTCGGCGATCGGCAGGGGGCCGTAGGGCCCGTGCGCGGTGTCGCCGACGTAGCGGATGGCCTCGTGCGGGAGCTGGTCGAGCACCGCCCGCGCGACGGTGAGCCCACCCACCCCCGAGTCGAAGATGCCGATCGGGGCGTCGGCGGGGGCAGCGGTCCTCATGGCGCAGTCAGGCTAGCCGCCGGCACCGACGGGCCGGTCAGGGCCGCCGCAGCAGCGCGTCGCCGGGCAGCCGCAGCCCGTCGCCGGTCCAGCGGGCTCCGGTCAGGTCCCGGACGACGGCGGTCGCCGCGGTCTGCAGCGCCGGCTCGCCGATGCCGAGGACGGTGCACCCGGCGGCGAGGCCGGCGGCCACGCCGCTGGGGCTGTCCTCCAGCACGATCAGCTCGGCGGGGTCGATGCCCAGCCGCGCCGCCCCGGTGAGGTAGGGCTCGGGGTCGGGCTTGCCCGCGGCGACGTCCTCCGCGGTGACGAGCACGTCGGGCAGGGCGACCCCGGCGCCACGCAGCCGGGCGGTGGCGAGTTCGTGGACGCCGGAGGTGACCACCGCCCAGGCGACGCCGGTCAGCTGCGGCACCAGGTCCAGCACCCCGGGTACCGCCGCGGTGCTCCCCGCGCCCTCCAGCTCGAGGCGGGTGACGGTGGCCACCGCCGCGGCGACCTGGTCGGCCGGCACGAACAGTGCCACGGTGTCCGCAGCGCGACGGCCGGGGACGGCGGCCATGACCTCGTCCGGGTCGAGCCCCAGGTCCTCCGCCCAGCGCCGCCACGAGGTGACGACGCTGACCTCGGAGTCGACGAGCACGCCGTCGTTGTCGAAGAGCAGCCCGCGCGCGGGCAGGGTCAGGGCGTCCCGCGGATCCGCCATCAGGCCCAGAGCTGCCCGTCCAGCGCGGCGGTGGCCTCCTCGAGGGTGCCGGCGTAGGCGCCGGTGGAGAGGTACTTCCAGCCGCCGTCGCAGACGACGAAGACGATGTCGGCCCGGCGGCCGGCCGCGACCTCCTTGTCGGCGACACCGAGCGCGGCGTGCAGGATCGCGCCGGTGGAGATGCCGGCGAAGATCCCCTCCTTCTCGACCAGCTGGCGGGTGCGGTGCACCGCGTCGTCCGGGCCGACGGAGAAGCGGCCGTCGAGCAGCTCGGGGTCGTAGAGCTCGGGGATGAACCCCTCGTCGATGTTGCGCAGCCCGTAGACGAGCTCCCCGTAGCGCGGCTCGGCGGCGATCACCTGGACACCGGGCTTCTGCTCCCGCAGGAAGCGGGAGACGCCCATCAGGGTGCCGGTGGTGCCCAGGCCGGCGACGAAGTGCGTGATCGAGGGCAGGTCGGCGAGGATCTCCGGGCCGGTGCCGGTGTAGTGCGCCTCGGCGTTGGCCGGGTTGCCGTACTGGTAGAGCATCACCCAGTCGTCGTGCTCGGCGGCCAGGCCCTTGGCGACGGCGACGGCCTGGTTGCTGCCGCCGGCGGCCGGCGAGCTGATGATCTGCGCGCCGTACATCTCCAGCAGCTGGCGCCGCTCGATCGAGGTGTTCTCCGGCATGACGCAGATCAGCTTGTACCCACGCTGCCGGGCCACCATCGCCAGGGAGATCCCGGTGTTGCCGCTGGTGGGCTCCAGGATGGTCGCCCCCGGCCGCAGCTTCCCCTCCTTCTCCGCCGCCTCGATCATCGAGATGGCGGCCCGGTCCTTGATCGACCCGGTGGGGTTGTGGTCCTCGAGCTTCGCCCACAGCCGGACGTCGGCGGTGGGCGACAGCCGCGGCAGCCCGACCAGCGGGGTGTTGCCGAGGCTCTCGACGAGGGAGGAGAAGCGGGCCATGGGGACTCTTCCGGGAGACGGGGTGGGGAGCTGGGCGATGGCGCCGCTCAGCAGCCGCCGGCGACCGCCGGGAGGATCGTCACCGAGTCGCCGTCCTTGACGGCGGTGTCCAGCGCACCGGTGAAGCGCACGTCCTCGTCGTTGACGTAGACGTTGACGAAGCGGTGCAGCTTGCCCTCCTCGGTCACCAGGCGGCCCTTGAGGCCGGGGTGCTGCGAGTCGAGGTCGTCGACGAGCGCACCGAGGGTGTCGCCGGACCCCTCGACGGTCTTGTTGCCGCCGGTGTGGGTGCGCAGGATGGTCGGGATCCGGACCTCGATGGCCATGGCAGGGGAACTCCTTCTCGCGGGTTGACACAGGGGGCGCGCAGGGCGCGCAAGGACGACTGCTGGGGGAACGCCGCTGTGCGGCCAGCGATTCCGCCGGCCGCGTCGGCCCCATCCCGGGTCCCGCCCTGAGCTTGCGAAGGGTGGGGAGGACGGGGTCCTTCCTCTACTCGTAGACGACGACGGTCGGCGAGTGGCCGAACAGGCAGGACTCGACGGTCACGGGCCGACCACCTCGACGTCCTCCTCGGTGACCTGGCCGTCGACGATGCGGAAGCTGCGGAACTCGACGTCGTCGCCGGCCAGCCCGGTCTGCGCACCGTGCTCGCGGGTGGAGACCAGCACGTAGTGCGCCTCGGGCTCGGAGGCGTAGCTGATGTCGGTGCGCGAGGGGCGGGCCTCGGTGGCGGTGTGCGAGTGGTAGATGACGACGGGGACCTCGTCGCGGTCGTCCATCTCCCGGTACAGCTTCAGCAGGTCGCCGCTGTCGAACTCGTAGAACGTCGGCGAGCGCGCCGCGTTGAGCATCGGGATGTGCCGCTCGGGGCGGTCGGAGCCCTCGGGGCCGGCCACGACGCCACAGGCCTCGTCCGGGTGGTCCGTCCGGGCGTGGGCCACGATGGCGTCGTAGGTCGCGCGGTCGATGCGCAGCACGCCGGCCATCCTAGGCCGACGGCCCCGGCCGGGCTCCCGGCCCCCCGCTCCGGGGTGACCGACAGGGGAACGGACTGTGCCGTGCGGGTGGCCGACCGCTAACGTCCACGTCCGTGGTGATCGAGGTGCTGATGGTGGTCGGGGTGGTGCTCGTCCCCCTGCCGGCGCTGGTCCTCGGCAGCATGCGGCTGCTGCACCGCAGCGGGCGGGCGACCGACGAGCGCAGCGACCGGATCGAGCTGGTCCTGGTGGTGCTCGGGCGGCTGGTCGGCCTGCTCCTGCTGGCCGCGCTCTCCGCGGTCACCCTGGTGGCCTGCATCGGTGCGATCGCCCAGGACGTGCAGGTGCACAGCCTGGTCTACGTCTTTTTCGTCGCCGACCTGCTCGTGGCGCTGCTGGTGCTGGCTACCGTCGGCCGCCTGACCCGGCCACCAGCGCGTCGACGAGGGAACCCTGCACGGCGGTGAGCCAGTAGTAGACCGCCAGCTGCTGCTCCTCCTCGCCGCCGGCGTCCTCCGGCGGCTCGGTGTCGGCGGTGATCCCCAGCCGGGTGCCCAGCGCGAGGCGCAGGTCGTTGGTGGTGCGCAGCCAGGCGCGGGCCTGCTCGGCGTCCAGCCGGACCTCCCCGCCGTCCGGTGGCAGGGTGGCACGGACGGTGGCCAGGTCGTCGGCCTTGCCGGCGCGCAGGGCCGTCTCGGTGAGGTCCCGGTAGTCCGCGGCGATCTCCGGGTCGTCGACGTTGCCCGGCGGGAGCAGCCGCTCGACCACCGGGTCGCCGCCGGTGTCGGCACGGTCGGCCGCCAGCAGCTGCTCCAGCTGGTCCAGCAGCAGCGTGACGATGCCGGCCTCGGCGTCGACCAGCCGGGCCACGACCTCGTCCCCCTTGCGACGGAAGGGCTTCATGCGTCCCGCTGGTAGGTCGCCCACAGCCCGTAGGCGTGCAGTCGGTTGGTGTCGTGCTCCATCCGCTCCCGCGGGCCGGAGCTGACGATCGCCTTGCCCTCGTGGTGCACCTGCAGCATCAGCTCCGTCGCCGTCGCCTCGTCGTAGCCGAAGAGCTCCTGGAGCACGAAGGTCACGTAGGTCATCAGGTTGACCGGGTCGTCCCAGACGATCGTTACCCAGGGGCGGTCGACCTCGGCCACGGTCTCCGCCGTGGCCCCGGGGACCCGTTCAGGAGCGAGCGGTCCGGCCACGACGCCACTCTAGGACGATGCCGCTGCCGGACGACGCCGGGGAGCGCCCCGGGCCCCCGGCACCTATCGTGCCTGTCCATGCCGCCGCCCCCGGAGCTGAGCCCTGCGCTGCTCACCGACCGCTACGAGCTCACGATGCTGGCCGCCGCCCTGGCCGACGGCACGGCCCAGCGCGACTGCGTGTTCGAGGTGTTCGCCCGCCGGCTGCCGCACGGACGGCGGTACGGCGTGGTCGCGGGCACCGGCCGGCTGCTGGAGATGCTGGCCGGCTTCCGGTTCGGCGACGCCGAGCTGGCGGCGGTCCGCGCCCAGGGGGTCGACGACCCGCGGCTGCTGGCCTGGCTGGCCGACTTCCGGTTCACCGGGGACATCGACGGCTACGCCGAGGGTGACCTGTACTTCCCCGGCTCCCCGGTGCTCACCGTGCGGGCGCCGTTCGGCGAGGCGGTGCTCCTGGAGACGCTGGCGCTGTCGATCCTCAACCACGACAGCGCGATCGCCTCCGCCGGCGCCCGGATGGTCGGCGCGGCGTGCGGGCGGCCCTGCATCGAGATGGGCTCCCGGCGCACCCACGAGGAGGCCGCGGTCGCGGCCGCCCGGGCCGCCGCGCTGGTCGGCTTCGCCGCGACGTCGAACCTCGCCGCCGGCGCCCGCTACGGCATCCCCACCACCGGCACCAGCGCCCACGCGTTCACCCTGCTGCACGACGACGAGGCCGCCGCGTTCCGCGCGCAGCTGGACGCCCTCGGCGTCGGCACCACCCTCCTGGTCGACACCTACGACGTCGAGCAGGGCATCCGCACGGCCATCGACGTGGCCGGACCCGGGCTGGGCGCCGTCCGGCTGGACTCCGGCGACCTCACGGTGCAGGCCACCCGAGCCCGGGCGCTGCTGGACTCCCTGGGCGCGACGGAGACGAAGGTGATCGTCACCAGCGACCTGGACGAGTACGCGATCGCCGCGCTCGCGGCCGCCCCGGTCGACGGGTACGGCGTGGGCACCTCGCTGGTGACCGGGTCGGGCTCCCCCACCGTCGGGATGGTCTACAAGCTCGTGGAGCGGGACGGCGTCCCGGTGGCGAAGAACTCCGAGGGGAAGCGGTCGGTGGGTGGCCGCAAGCACGCCGTCCGCCGGCACGACGCCGACGGGACGGCGACCGCCGAGGTGGTCAGCGCAGGCCCGGTCACCCCCCGCGACGGCGACCGCGACCTGCTGGTGCCGCTGGTGCGGCGGGGCGAGCTGGTCGACCACCGCTCCCCCGCCGAGGCGCTGGCCGCGGCCCGCGACCGGCACCGTGCGCTGCGCGAGACCCTGCCGACCGAGGCCCTCTCGCTGATGCGCGGTGAGCCGGCGGTCGACACCGTCACCGACTGAAGAAGGACCACCGTGCCCCCCACCACTCGCAGGCTCGTGGCGGGCCCCTGCACGGTGGCCGCTCCATCACGTCGCCAGGGCAGGATGGGGGGATGACACGAGCTCTGGTCGTCGTGGACGTGCAGAACGACTTCTGCGAGGGCGGCAGCCTCGCGGTCAGCGGTGGGCAGGCGGTCGCGCAGGCGGTGAGCGTGCACATGGCGCAGGCCGGTTACGCGCACGTCGTCGCCACCCGCGACCACCACGTCGACCCGGGGAACCACTTCGCCGAGCAGCCGGACTTCCTGGAGACCTGGCCGCCGCACTGCGTGGTCGGCACCCCCGGCGTCGAGCTGCACCCCCGGCTGGACCGCCGGCCGATCGAGGCGGTGTTCGACAAGGGCGAGTACGCCGCGGCCTACTCGGGCTTCGAGGGCACCAGCGACGGCGCGGGACTGGCCGACTGGCTGCGGGCGCACGACGTCGACGAGGTGGACGTGGTCGGCATCGCCACCGACCACTGCGTGCGGGCCACCGCGCTGGACGCCGTCGCCGCCGGGTTCCGCACCCGCGTGCTGCTCGACCTGACCGCCGGCGTCTCGCCGGCCAGTACCGAGGCCGCCCTCGAGCAGCTGCGCACCGCCGGCGTCCACCTCGAGGGTGAGGTCCACCGCCCCGCCTGAGCCAGGCACCCGACGTGACCACGACGAACGCGACCACCGGTACGGACCACTGCGGCAACGCCGCATCCGGATCCCGGTCGCGGGGCCGGAGGCTCCCGACCAGGATGCGGGCAACGGCTCAGCGCACCAGGGGCACGCCCCCTGGCCGCGGTGTCGTCCGGTAGGACGACAGATCACACCGCGTCCAGCACCTCGTCGCGGGTGAAGCCGAGCACCTGGAGCACGGCGTCCAGGTAGGGCTGGTTGAGCGCGGCGTGCGCCTGCTCGCGGACGAACGGCTTGGCGTTGAAGGCGATGCCCAGGCCGGCGGCGTTGAGCATGTCCAGGTCGTTCGCGCCGTCGCCGACGGCGACGGTCTGCTCCAGTGGGATGCCGTGCTCGGCGGCGAACCGGGCCAGCGCCCGCGCCTTCCCCGCCCGGTCGACGACCTCGCCGACCAGCCCGCCGGTGAGCCGGCCGTCGGCGACCTCGAGGGTGTTGGCGGCGGCGAAGTCCAGCCCGAGGGACTCGGCCAGCGGGTCGGTGATCTGGCTGAAGCCACCGCTGACGATCCCGCAGCGGAAACCGAGCCGTTGCAGCGTGCGGATGAGCGTGCGCGCGCCGGGGGTGAGCACGAGGTGCTCGCGCACCTCGTCGAGCACGCCGGCCGGCAGCCCGGCCAGCACGGCCACCCGGGCCCGGAGGGACTGCTCGAAGTCCAGTTCGCCGTTCATCGCGGCGGCGGTGATCCGGGCGACCTCGGCAGCACGGCCGGCGCGGGCCGCGAGCTCGTCGATGACCTCGCCGCGGACCAGCGTGGAGTCGACGTCGAGCACGATCAGCCGCTTGCTGCGGCGGGCCAGCCCGATCCGCTCGACGGCGACGTCGGTGCCGGTCTCGGCGGCCACGGTGGCCAGCGCGGTGCGCAGTTCGGTCGGCTCGCCACCGGAGACGGTCAGCTCGAAGCTGGTCACCGGGTAGTCAGACAGCCTGCGGATGGCCTCGATGTTGCCCCCGACGCCGGCGATGGCCCGGGCGGCGCCGGCGACGGCGGCCGGCGGCACCGGGCGGCCGAGCACGGTGACGTGGTGGCGGGCGGCCCGGGAGCCGGTGCCCGCGCCACCCGAGGGTTCGACGGTGATCTGCACCCCGGTCTGTGCCGCCACCCGGTCGGCCAGCGGGCGGATCCGGTCGGCCAGCTGGTGGGGGTCCGCAGCTCCGCCGGGAGCCCCGACGAACACGCCGAGCACGAGCTGGCCGTGCACCACGACCTGCTCGACGTCGACGACCTCGACCGGGGTGCCGAGCTCGGCCAGCGCGGCGAAGAGCGCGGCGGTGACCCCGGGGCGGTCCGCGCCGGTGACGGTCAGCAGCGCCCCGGGACGGGTGTCCGGGGAGGCCTCGGGCAGCACGGGGGCAGCGGCTCGGTCGGTCACGCGGTCATCGTGCCGGATGGTCCCCGCCGCGCTGCGTGGTCCCCCGGAACGCCGACGCCCCGCCGGCCCGAAGGCCGACGGGGCGTCGTCGTTCATGCGGTCTTTCCCGGCCCCGTCCAGAAGCTCGTCCCGAGCGTGCGAGGGATGAGGAGGACCGGGTCCTCCATCAGGTGAAGTCGGTGTCGCGCTCGCCCTCGCGCTTGCCGCCGGTGAGGCCCACGTTGCTGACCCCGGCGTACGGCTCGTGCCGCTTGCCGGCGTGCTTCTCGGTCTCGAGCTGCTCGATCAGGTGCGGGTAGTGCAGCTCGAACGCCGGGCGCTCCGAGCGGATCCGCGGGATCTCGACGAAGTTGTGCCGCGGAGGCGGGGACGAGGTGGCCCACTCCAGCGAGTTGCCGTGGCCCCAGGGGTCGTCGCGCAGCGCCAGCCGGCCGTGCTTCCACGACTTGACGACGTTGTAGACGAAGGGGATCACCGAGGCGCCGAGGATGAACGACCCGATCGTGGAGATCGTGTGCATCCAGGTGAAGGCGCCCCCGGCGTCGGTGCCCAGGTAGTCGGCGTAGCGGCGGGGCATGCCCGCGTTGCCCAGCCAGTGCTGGATGAGGAACGTGGCGTGGAAGCCGATGAAGGTCAGCCAGAAGTGCAGCTTGCCGACCCGCTCGTCCATCATCCGGCCGCACATCTTCGGGAACCAGAAGTACAGCCCCGCGTAGGCGGCGAACACGACGGTGCCGAAGACGACGTAGTGGAAGTGGGCGACGACGAAGTAGCTGTCGTTCACGTGCCAGTCCAGCGGCGGGCTGGCCAGCAGGACGCCGGTCAGACCACCGAGCAGGAAGGTGATCAGGAAGCCCATCGAGAACAGCATCGGCGTCTCGAAGGTGATCTGGCCCCGCCACATGGTGCCGATCCAGTTGAAGAACTTGATGCCGGTGGGGATGGCGATCAGGTACGTCAGGAAGGCGAAGAAGGGCAGCAGCACCGCGCCGGTGGCGAACATGTGGTGCGCCCACACCGCCAGCGACAGGGCGGTGATCCCGATCAGGGCGAAGATCATGCCCTTGTAGCCGAACAGCGGCTTCCGGCTGAAGACCGGGATGACCTCGCTGATGATCGAGAAGAACGGCAGCGCGATGATGTAGACCTCGGGGTGCCCGAAGAACCAGAACAGGTGCTGCCACAGCATCGGCCCGCCGTTCTCCGGCGTGTAGACCTGCGCCCCCAGGTGCCGGTCGGCCAGCAGCGCGAACAGCGCCGCGGTCAGGATCGGGAAGGCGAGCAGGATCAGGATGCTGGTGGTCAGCGCACCCCAGGTGAAGATCGACATCCGGAACATCGTCAGCCCCGGCGCGCGGAGGCAGACGATGGTGGCGATGAAGTTGACCCCACCGAGGATGGTGCCCAGACCGCTGACCGCGAGGCCGGTGATCCACAGGTCGCCACCGGCGCCCGGGCTGTGCACACCGGTCGACAGCGGGGTGTAGGCGTACCAGCCGAAGTCGGCGGCGCCACCCGGGGTGAGGAAGCCGGAGACGGCGAGCGTCGACCCGAACAGGAACAGCCAGTACGAGAAGGCGTTCAACCGCGGGAAGGCCACGTCGGGAGCGCCGAGTTGCAGCGGCATGATCAGGTTCGCGAAGGCGAAGAACATCGGCGTCGCGAAGAACAGCAGCATGATCGTGCCGTGCATCGTGACCAGCTGGTTGTACTGCTCGGGCGAGAGGAACTGCAGCTCGGGCCGGGCCAGCTCGCCACGCATCAGCAGCGCCATGAAGCCACCGACGAAGAACCAGATGAACGCCGTGACGGTGTACATCAGGCCGATGGTCTTGTGGTCGGTGGTGCGCAGCAGACCCAGGAGCCGCGACCCCTTCTCGGCCTCGTGGGCCGGACTGGGCCGGCTCACGATCGGGGCGGGTGCGATCGTCACGCTCGGAGCTTAGACGGTCGCATCGCGGCCGACGCGACCGGAGAGGCACTCGGTGCGGCGCGCCGCGGCGCCGTGCCCCGGGCCCGCTCGGCGGTGTCGATCACCCTCGCCACCGCCCCCCCATGGACCCGGTCGCGTTCCTGCTGGTCAGCAGCGCACCACTGAACTGCGCGGGGGTCACCCGACCGGGTGAACGGGCACCGGCACGACCGGCCCGCTGGTTTCACGCATCGACGCGACGGGCACTGATGATCTTGCGCTGGACAGCCCAGCGCACGACGGGGGGACCCGTCCTGCGTAGGAGGCTCATGTGGACGTTCTCTGGAACATCATCGTCTTGATCGTCATCGGCGCCGTCGCCGGCTTCATCGCCCGCGCGGTCATCCCGGGCAAGCAGTCGATGGGGCTCGTCGCCACCATCGCGCTGGGCATCATCGGCTCGCTGGTCGGCAACCTGCTCGGCAGCCTCATCTTCGACGGTGAGTTCGCACTGGGCACCGCGGGCTGGATCGGCTCCATCATCGGCGCCATCGTGGTGCTCGGCATCTACGTCGCCGCCACCAGCAAGAACCGCCGCGTCACCCGCTGACGCCCGCCCGCGACGACGCGGGCAGCACACCTCACGACGAGGGCCCGGCCACTGCGGCCGGGCCCTCGTCGCATGGAGGGCCCCGTCCTCCTCACCCCTGCCACGCTCGGGCCGGGCCGGGCCTCTCGACGGGGCCGTCACCCGGCCGTCCACGTGGTCACGTCGACGGCGACCGGCACCCGCACCGGCTCGGGCAGCGCGGCCACCCGCCGGGCGAGGTCCCCGGGTGCGAGGTGCCGCGCGTGCGGTCCCATCCCGACGAGCGTGCGGACCGCGGCGTGGTCGAGCAGCAGCTCCTGCCGGTACCGGGTCGTCGCGACAGGCTGCAGGTGCGGCTGGAGCGACGCCACCAGCCGGTCGGCCTTCGCCGGATCGACGGTGAGCAGGCCCAGCGGCCCGACCAGTGACGCCAGGTGCTCGGCGGCGGGGGTGACCACGACCAGCCGGCCACCGGGGCGGAGCACCCGCGCCGTCTCGGCACCGTTGCGCGGGGCGAAGACCACCAGCACCCGGTCGACGGCCGCATCGCGCACCGGCCACCGTGACCAGCTGTCGGCCACGACCGCCAGTGCCCGGGGGTGTGCGCGGGCTGCCCGGCGGGCGGCGTACCGGGAGGCGTCCAGCACCACGCCGACGGCGTCGGGGGCCCGCGCCAGCACGCCGGCCAAGTGCGCCCCGGTGCCACCACCGGCGTCGAGCAGAGTGCGCACGGGTGGTCCGGTCAGGGCCGCGTCCGCGAGCGCCGAGGTGATGCCGGCGTAGTGGCCGGCGGCGAGGAAACCGGCCCGGTCGGCCACCATCTCCGCCGAGTCGCCGGAGTGGGGCGATCCGCCGGCCGGCAGCAGGGTGACGTGCCCCTGTCGGGCCCGGTCGAACGCGTGGCCCCGCCCGCAGCGCAACCCGGCCGACTCCTCCCGCAGCGGGTCGCCGCAGACCGGGCAGGCCAGCAGCGCCACCGCCGCAGGGGGGAGCGGCGGCGGGGTCACGCCGGGGTCCGCGGCGGGAGCCGGTGGAGCACCACGTCGGTGAGCCGGCCGGCCTCGGCGAGCCCGGTCAGGTAGGTGGCGTACGGCTGGCGCCGGCGGTCGGTGGGCGAACCGGGGTTCAGCAGGCGCAGGCCGGTGTCCGCGGTGGTGTCCCAAGGGATGTGGCTGTGGCCGAACACGAGCACGTCGGCGTCGGGGAAACGCTCGGCGCAGCGGCGCTCGCGGCCCTTCGCGTCGCCGGTCTCGTGCACGACGGCGACGCGGACACCCGCCAGCTCCACCCGGGCGACCTCCGGCAGCCGCTCGCGCAGCACGCCGTGGTCGTTGTTGCCGTACACCCCCACCAGCCGGCGGCTGCGCCGCTCCAGCTCGTCCAGCAGGGCGACGTCCACCCAGTCACCGGCGTGCACCACGACGTCGGCCGCCTCGATCGCCGCCCACAGGGAATGGGGCAGATCACGTGCGCGCTTCGGGACGTGGGTGTCAGAGATGAACACCACGGAAACCGCCACGACTGCATCGTCGCAGCCCGCTACCTTCCCACCGGCCGACGCATCGGCCGACCGGCACGAACGATTGAGGAACGACGACGTGAGCGACCCCTCCCCCACCTCCGCGGACGTGGGGATCACCCCGCACTCCGAGCCCTACCCGAAGCGGTGGCTCGCCCTCGCAGTCGTCGCGGTGACCGTCCTGATGGTCATCCTCGACGCGACGATCGTGAACATCGCCCTGCCCGCGGTCTCCACCGACCTGGACATCAGCCCGGCGTCCCAGCAGTGGATCGTCACCGCCTACACCCTGACCTTCGGCGGCTTCCTGCTGCTGGGCGGCCGGATCGCCGACTTCTGGGGCCGCAAGCGCACCTACCTGGTCGGCGCAGCCGGCTTCGCGGTCGCCTCCGCCCTGGGCGGCTTCGCGCCCAACGAGGAGCTGCTGTTCGCCGCCCGCGCCCTGCAGGGTGCCTTCGGCGCCCTGCTCGCGCCTGCGTCCCTGGCGCTGATCACGGTGCTGTTCACCGACGCCAAGGAGCGCGCCAAGGCCTTCGCCGTCTACGGCGCGATCGCCGGCGGCGGCTCGGCCGTCGGGCTGCTGCTCGGCGGGGTGCTCACCGAGTACGCCGACTGGCGCTGGTGCTTCTGGGTGAACGTGCCGGTGGCGATCATCGCCATCGTCGCGGCGATCCCGGTGGTCCCGGAGAGCAAGGCCCCCGGTGAGACCAGCTACGACACCCCGGGCGCCGTGCTGATCACCCTGGGCCTGGCCTCCTTCGTGTACGGCTTCACCCGGGTGGCGGAGGCCGCCCAGACGAACGCCGACGTCGGCAGCACCGAGAGCGGCTGGACCAACGGACCGGCGCTGACGTTCATCGCCGTGGGCGTGGTGCTCGTCGCCGCGTTCGTCGTCCTGGAGCTGCGGGTGCGCAACCCGCTGCTGCCCATGCGGCTGGTGCTGGACCGGAACCGCGGTGGCGCCTACCTCACCTCCACCCTCGTCGGGGCCGGGCTCATCGGCGCGTTCTTCTTCCTGAGCCTGTACTTCCAGCAGGTGCTGGACTACACGCCGGTCGCGGCGGGCTTCGCCTCGCTGCCGACCACGCTGGGCGTGCTCATCTCCGCGGGCGCGGCCAGCGGGCTGGTGCCGAAGTTGGGTCCGAAGCCCCTCATGGTCGCCGGCGGGCTGCTGGCCGCCGCCGGGCTGTTCACCATGTCCTTCCTGGACGTGGACACCTCGTTCTGGGCGCTGGCCTTCCCCGGCCAGCTGCTGCTGGGCCTGGGCCTGGGCTTCACCTTCGTGCCGCTGTCCAACCTGGCGCTGATCGGCGCCGGGGAGCACGACGCCGGTGCGGCCAGCGCGCTGCTGAACGCCACGCAGCAGGTGGGCGCCTCGATCGGCACCGCGCTGCTCGCGACGCTGTCGGTGGGTGCGATCACCCGGGCGGTCACCGACGCGGCCACCGCCGGGCAGGACCCGACCGACCCGGCCGTCGGCCTGACCGCACAGGTCGAGGGCTACACCACGGCGTTCACCTGGGCCTCGGTGCTGCTGGTCATCGGTGCGCTGGTCTCCGCGGTGCTGATCAAGGCCACCAAGGAGGACCTGCCCACCGGGCCGGAGGCGATCGTCCACGCCGGCTGATCCCACCGGACCGAACGCGACGGCGCCCGTCTCCCTGAGGAGGCGGGCGCCGTCGTCATTCGTGGACGGGCGCCTCGTGGTCGGAGTGCCCGGCACCCTCCAGCTGGAAGGTGCAGTGCTCGAGGTCGAAGTGGTCGCCCAGGCAGGCGCACAGGGCGTCGAGCACCCGGCCACCGTGGCCCTCGGCGAGCACGTCGTCGGTGACGACGACGTGGGCGGAGAGCACCGGCAGACCGGAGGTGATCGTCCAGGCGTGCAGGTCGTGCACCTCCAGCACGCCGGGCACGCCCAGCACGTGGGTGCGGACCTCGTCGAGGTCGACTCCCCGCGGGGCCGCCTCGAGCAGCACGTCCAGCGCCTCCCGCAGCAGCGACCAGGCACGCGGCAGCACGAGCGCGCCGACGGCGAAGGAGGCGACGACGTCCGCGCCGGTCCAGCCGGTGGTCCAGATGACGACGCCGGCGACGATGACCGCGACCGACCCGAGTGCGTCGCCCAGCACCTCCAGGTAGGCGCCGCGGGTGTTCAGCGACTCCCCCTGACCGCGGCGCAGCAGGGCGAGCGAGCCGAGGTTGACCGCCAGCCCGACGAGCGCGACGCCCAGCATCCAGCCCGAGTGGATCTCCGGTGGGTTGCCGATCCGGCGCACCGCCTCGACGACGACGTAGCCACCGACGAGCAGCAGCAACAGGCCGTTGCCGACCGCGGCCAGCACCTCGAGCCGCTGCAACCCGAAGGTGCGCCGGCCACGGGCCGGCCGCTGCGCAAGAGTGACGGCCGCGAGCGCCATGCCGATGCCGAGCGCATCGGTGGCCATGTGAGCGGCGTCGGCCAGCAGGGCCAGCGAGCCGGAGATGAGGGCGCCGACGACCTCGACGACGAAGACGCTGCCGGTGAACGCCAGCACCAGCACCAGCCGGCCGCGGTGCGCCGCCGACACGGTGCCCGACGTGTGCCCGTGGGCGTGCCCATGGCTGTGCCCGTGCCCCATCAACGTCCTCCCGACCGACCGAACTGCCTCACATGCACCATCCCGCATGTAAGGCGTTCGCGCCAGCACCGGAGGACCCTGCCGAGCGGCCAGGGGCGAGGGGGCCGCTGCTCAGATGTCGACGCCGTGGCCCCGCAGCCAGGGCAGCGGGTCGACCTTCTCCCCGTCCAGCCCTCCGCGGTGCACCTCGAAGTGCAGGTGCGGCCCGGTCGACTGACCGGTGTTGCCGAGCAGGGCGATGGTGTCGCCGGCCCGGACGGTCTGCCCCTCGGCGACCAGGATCTCCTGCATGTGGCCGTAGACGGTGACGTCGCCGTCGGGGTGCTGGATGTAGACCGCCAGGCCGTACCCGCTGGCCGGCCCGGCCTGCAGCACCACGCCGTCCATGACGGCGTACTCGGGGGTGCCGAGCGGCGCGGCGAAGTCGACCCCGGCGTGCAGCGTGCCCCACCGGTAGCCGAAACCGCTGGTCAGCCGCGCACCCTGCACGGGCAGCACGGCCTTGGGGCGAGCCGCCTCGGCTGCCGCGGCCGCGGCGGCTGCGGCGGCCTCCGCGGCGACCCGGTCCGCCTCGGCCTGCGCCCGGGCAGCGGCGACCTGGGCGTCCTCGCGCTCGGCGCGGGTGGCGACCATGTCCCGCAGCCGGGAGGTGGCGGCCTCGCCGCTCAGCGTGGGGCGATCGGAGGCCTCGAGCCCGAGCTCCTCCGCCACGCTCACCGGCTCGGCGACCGCGGCGGCCTGGGCGGTCGGGTCGGCCGCCGCGGTGAGGCCGAGACCGGCGGCGCCGACCAGCGCTGCGGCCAGGTACAGCGAGGGGCGCCGGGCCAGCTCCGGCAGGCGTCGGGGCCGCCAACCGGCGGCAACGGCGTCGGTCACGACCGAGGCGACCTCGTGCGCCGCCAGGTGCGATCCGGGCCGGCCGGCCACCGCGTCGGCGAACTGCTCCGCGGCCCGGTCGTCGGCAACCTCCGCCGTCACCGGCAGCGGCCAGGCGCCGAACCCGGCCGCACCGGCCTCCACCGGCGACGGCCGGCGGGCGGACGACACCGGGAGCGGCCAGTCGGCGGCCACCGAGGCCGCGGAGATCTCGAGCCCGGGGCCCAGGGCCACCAGCTCGAGAGAGGCCGGGACGGGAGGTGCGGCAGCGGTGCGGACGAGCCGGAGGACGGGCGCCTCCAGGAACGCCTCGGGGCTCACGGTCGTCGGGCCGGCGGTGGAGCTGCCGGCGGCGCCGATGCGGCTGCGGCGCATCGTCCCGTCGTCGTCGAGCCGGGCGAGGTCGTGCGGGTCCAAAGCACCAGTCTTCCGTCGGGGGCAGGGCAGCGCCCCGCCCGACGGAGGACCCGACTGGCGAGGCGCGGCGCCCATGTAAACACGCCGTGACCGGTTCGTGATGTGCGCGACGGGGTACGCACACGCGGTCAAGTGGTCAGCGTCACAACAAAGCCTGCCAAATGTGCACCCTCCGTGACGTCAGGACTGCTGGCGGGTCATGAGTCGAACGCGCCGTCACGGGTAGGTGCGAGGGACATCACGGCCCTCGACCGGGTCCCGACGCGTTCGCGGCCGGTCCAGCGGCCCCCCGAGCCCGAGGAGTGCACGCATGCGCGCAGTGACCTGGCACGGCCGGGACGACGTCCGGGTGGACACCGTCCCCGACCCCACCATCAGCGAGCCCACCGACGTCATCGTGGAGATCACCTCCAGCGGGATCTGCGGTTCGGACCTCCACCTGATCGAGGTCATGGCCCCGTTCATGACGGTCGGCGACGTCCTGGGCCACGAGCCGATGGGGGTCGTGCGCGAGGTCGGTCCCGGGGTCACCGAGCTGAAGGCCGGTGACCGGGTCGTCGTTCCGTTCAACATCTCCTGCGGCACCTGCTGGATGTGCTCCCAGGGCCTGCAGAGCCAGTGCGAGACCACGCAGAACCGCGAGCAGGGCTTCGGCGCCTCGCTGTTCGGCTACACCAAGCTCTACGGCCAGGTGCCCGGCGGGCAGGCCGAGTACCTGCGGGTCCCCTTCGGCAACACGCTGCCCATCAAGGTGCCCGATGGCCCGGCCGACGACCGCTTCGTCTACCTCTCCGACGTGCTGCCCACCGCCTGGCAGGCCGTGCAGTACGCCGGCGTCGTGCCGGGCGGGTCGGTGCTGGTGCTGGGCCTGGGCCCGATCGGTGACATGGCGACCCGGATCGCCAAGCACCTGGGCGCCGCCGCGGTGTACGCCGTCGACTCGGTGCCCGAGCGGCTGGCCCGGGCCCGGGCCAACGGGATCGACGTGCTGGACTCCACCGACCAGGGCGACGTGGTGGCCTGGGTGCGGGACAAGACCGACGGGCGGGGTCCGGACGCGGTCATCGACGCCGTCGGCATGGAGGCGCACGGCTCGCCGGGTGCCCGGCTCGCGCAGAAGGCCAGCGCCCTGGTGCCCGACGCGATCATGGAGAAGGTCATGCAGGTCGCCGGCGCCGACCGGCTGGCTGCGCTGAACACCGCGATCGAGGCGGTCCGCCGGGGCGGCACCATCTCCATCTCCGGCGTCTACGGCGGGGCCACCGACCCGCTGCCGCTGATGCGCATCTTCGACAAGCAGCTCCAGCTGCGCATGGGGCAGGCCAACGTGTGGCGCTGGGTGCCCGACATCCTGCCGCTGCTCACCGACGCGGACCCGCTGGGCGTGGACACCTTCGCCACCCACCACGTACCGCTGGAGCAGGCACCGCAGGCCTACGAGACCTTCCGCCAGAAGCAGGACGGCGCGGTCAAGGTGCTGCTCACCCCCTGACCCTGCGCGACGGCTCCGGGGGGGGGGGGGGGGGGGGGGGGGGGGGGGGGGGGGGGGGGGGGGGCGGGGGGGGGGGGGGGGGGGGGGGGGGGGGGGGGGGGGGGGGGGTG
>NZ_JBJHAH010000038.1:0-37337 GCF_054050915.1 Modestobacter sp. SYSU DS0875
CCCCCCCCCCCCCCCCCCCCCCCCCCCCCCCCCCCCCCCCCCCCCCCCCCCCCCCCCCCCCCCCCCCCCCCCCCCCCCCCCCCCCCCCCCCCCCCCCCCCCCCCCCCCCCCCCCCCCCCCACGACCGTGCCGGGGGCGGGTCGCCGGCGGCGGTCGAAGCCGGTCGGCGGGGGCAGGCAGGGGTTACCGTCGCAGCGGTGACCCTCCGCCGTGCCGTGATCGCCGCGCTGGCCACCGGCGCGCTCGCGCTGAGCGGGTGCAGCTCGGCGCCGGACGAGCCGGCCGATGCCGTGAGCCGGGGAACCGCCGAGCCGACCGCCGCGGGGAACGCGGCCGCTGCCGCCGCCGCGGCCGACCCGGCCGCGGCGCAGGACCCGGCCCAGGCCGCGGTCGCCGTCGCCCTCCGGGCCACCGACCTCCCCGCCGGCTGGACGGTGCAGGCCAACCCGCTGCCGGCCGGGGCAGACCTCGCGGAGAACCCGAGCCTGACCGGCATCTGCGGCCAGACCTTCGCCTCCGAGGCGCACCGGACGTCGAAACAGCCGGTGGTCGGGCTCGACGGGGCGGGCACGCCGCGGCTGTCCTCGGAGGCGATCGCCTACGCCTCGCCGGCCGCCGCCGGGGCCGCCGTGCAGGAGCTGGTGCAGGCCTTCAGCCGCTGCCCGGAGGAGCAGTACACCTTCGAGCCCGGCCCGAGCGCCGAGGGCCTGGCCCCCACCAGCGTCGTCTTCCAGTACCGGCTCCCCGACGGCACGACCCAGGTCGTCCTCGCGCAGGCCACCGGCCAGGTGCTGTCGGTGCTGATCGGTGAGGACCCGACGATCACCGCGGCGGCAGGTCGGGCGATCGCCGCGCGGATGGCCGCGCTGCCGGCCGGGGCGATCGGCGGCTGAGGCCCTCCGCCGACAGTCGTGGTCTGCCCACCCGGAGTGGGCAGACCACGACTGTCGGCGGAGAAGGGGTGCGGCCGGGGACAGCGTCCCCGGACTCAGCTGTCCGGCGGGGTGAAGGACGACGTCCGGGTGAGCCCCGCCGCGCGGCCCTTGCCGGCGATCACCAGCGCCATCTTCCGGCTGGCCTCGTCGATCATCTCCTCGCCGAGCATCGCCGAGCCCTTCGCGCCGCCGGCGGCGGAGGTGTGCCAGTCGTAGGCGTCGAGGATCAGCTCGGCGTGGTCGTAGTCCTCCTGCGAGGGGGCGTAGACCTCGTTGGCGGCCTCGATCTGGCCGGGGTGCAGCACCCACTTGCCGTCGAAGCCGAGCACCGCCGAGCGCCTGGCCACCTCGCGGAACCCGTCGACGTCGCGCACCTGCAGGAACGGCCCGTCGATGGCCTGCACCCCGGCGGCGCGCGCGGCCACCAGGATCGTCATCAGCACGGCGTGGAACGGGTCGCCCGGGTAGCCCGGGTGCAGCGCGCCGACCGCCAGGGTCTTCATGTTGAGGCTGGCCATCAGGTCGGCCGGGCCGAGGACGAGCGTCTCGATGCGGGGGCTGGCCGCAGCGATGTCGTCGACGGCGCGCAGGCCCCGCGCGTCCTCGATCTGCGCCTCGATGCCGATCCGCCCCACGGGCAGGCCGTTGGCCTTCTCGACCTGGGTGAGCAGCAGGTCCAGCGCCCGGACCTGCGCGGCGTCGACGACCTTGGGCAGCATCAGGCAGTCCAGGTTCGCCCCGGCGCCCTCGACCACCTCGATGACGTCGCGGTAGGTCCACTCCGTCGTCCAGTCGTTGACCCGGACGACGCGGGTCTTCTCGCCCCAGCCGCCCTCGTTCAGCGCGGCGACGACGTTCCTGCGGGCGCCGGGCTTGGCCAGCGGCGCGCAGGCGTCCTCCAGGTCCAGGAAGACCTGGTCGGCGGGCAGCCCCTTGGCCTTCTCCAGGAACCGGGGGTTGCTGCCGGGGACAGCCAGGTTGGAACGACGGGAGCGCAGCTCGGCCACGGCGCCTCCTTCCTGCCGACGACGATGTCGGGACCGGACAGTAGCGGCGGTGATGAGCCTGCGGCCGCCCGAGCCTGCGAGGGACGAGGAGGCCGGGGTCCTGCCACCTCTCTCAGGTGACCGGTTCGGTCACCGTCGCCGGGCGGCCGGCCCGCACCACCAGGGCGACCCCGACGACGACGGCGAGCATCCCCGGCAGCGCGAGCAGCGGCGGCGCCTGCTGCAGCAGCACCAGCGCGACCAGCAGCGCGCCGGGCACCTCCAGCAGGATCGCCAGGCCGACCACCGTCGGGCCGACCGTGGAGAGCACCCCGTTGAGGATCGTGTGCCCGAACAGCTGCGCGCAGACGGTGATCGCGACGATCAGCCACCAGTCGCGGGCGCTGAACCCCACCAACGGCACACCGGCGACCAGCGCGGCGACGGCGAGGGCCAGCGCGCAGGTGGAGTAGCAGGCGACGGCGTAGGCCGAGGTGGTCAACCGGGTCCGGGCCCGAGCGCCGGCGAGCATGTACCCGCCGGCGCAGATCGCGCCGAGCAGCGCCAGCCCGTCGCCGGCCAGCGCCGTCCAGGAGACGGTGACGTCGACCCCGGCGATCAGCGCCGCGCCGAACACCGCCAGGCCCAGCCCCCACCACACCTGCGGGGGCAGGTGGACGCCGGAGACCCGGGCGGCCAGCGCCGTCCAGATCGGCGTGGTGGTGACCAGCGCGGTCGAGGCGGCGACCGTGGTCATCGACAGGCTGGGCAGCCAGGCGGCAAAGTGTGCGGCGAGGAACAGCCCGGCGACCACCGAGCTGCCCAGCTGGCGCACCCCCAGCCCGGCCAGCGCCCCGCGGTCGCGCACGAGCAGCGGCACCAGCAGCACCGCGCCCGCGGCGTTGCGCCAGAACGCGATCGCCAGGAACGAGGTGGCCACCAGCGCGGTCAGCGGCCCGGAGAAGGAGATGCCGACCACCGCGACCGCCATCAGCGCGGCGTCCCGCCCGCCGGGCCGGGTGACCGCCCACGCCGGTACCGCCGGCGCGGCGGAGCTCATGCGGGGACCCGGATGGTGCCGGCCGCGACCGGGACGACGGCGCCGGAGACGGTGGCCGCGGTGGCCCGGCCACCGGCGGTGGTGACCGTGCACTCGAGCACCGACGGGCGGCCCAGCTGCTCGCCCTGGCGGATCGTGTACCGCGCCGTCCCCTCGGTCGGCACCAGCCCGGCGGCGGCGAGCCACACCCCGGCGCCGAGCGCGGCCGAGCCGGTGGCCGGGTCCTCGCCCCAGCGCAGGTCGCCGGCGAAGACCCGGGCGTAGGCGGTCGCGGAGCCGGCGTCCCAGCTGAGCACCGAGATGCCCTCGCCGACGCCCAGCCGGTCGAGCGCGCCCTGGTCGGGCCGGGCCCGGTCGACCGCGCCGGGCCGCACCGCCAGGTAGGTGAAGGGCAGCCCGCAGCCGGCGACGTGCGCGGGCAGGCCGGCGAGGTCGTCGGCGGTCAGCCCGAGCGCGACGGCGACCGCCGCCGGGTCCGGGGCGTCGGTGAGCGTGGGCTCGCCGCCGCCCAGGGTGGCGCCCTCCTCGTCGACCGTCAGGCCGAGCACGCCCACGGCGCACTCCTGCCGCAGCCGCCCGGCCGGGAGCCGGCCGGTGCGCACCAGCGTGTGCGCGGCGCCGACGCTGGGGTGCCCGGCGAAGGGGAGCTCGGCGAACGGGGTGAAGATCCGCACCCGGTAGTCGGCGCCCGACCCCGGCGTGGGGGCGCACAGGAACGACGTCTCCGACAGGTGGAACTCGAAGGCCAGCGCCTGGCACTGCTCGGTGGTCAGCGCGTCGGCGTCGAAGACGACGGCGAGCGGGTTGCCCGCGTAGGCGCGGGGGGCGAACACGTCGACCACCTCGTAGGCCAGCCGATCAGGTGCCGGGGTGCTCACCCGCGCGACGGTAGCCTCCCCCCCGTGACGACGGTGACGAGGGCGTACGTCTCCCGGATCGCCGGGTTGACCGTCTTCGACCCCAACGGCGACCGGGTCGGCAAGGTGCGCGACGTGCTGGTCGCGCTGCGGGTGGGCAGCGCCGCCCCGCGGGTGCTCGGGCTGATCGTCGAGGTCGTCGCCCGGCGCCGGATCTTCTGCCCGATGGGCCGGGTCACCGGGCTGGACGCCTCCTCGGTGACCCTCGCCTCCGGCACCGTCAACCTCAAGCGCTTCGAGCAGCGGGCCGGGGAGACCCTGGTGCTCGGCGAGCTGCTGGACCGGCGGGTCACGATCGACGAGTCCGGTCGCCCGGCGACCGTCGTCGACGCCGCGATCGAGCAGACCCGCACCGGCGACTGGGTGGTGTCCCGGCTGGCGGTGCAGGAGCCCGGCCGGCTGGGCCGCCGCGGTCAGCTGCAGCAACTCGCCTGGGACGAGGTCGGCGGGCTGTCGCTGCCGGAGACCGGGCAGAGCGCGGAGACCCTCATCGCCACCTACCGCGAGCTCAACGCCGCCGACGTCGCGCACGCGCTGCAGGACCTGCCGATCAAGCGGCGGCACGAGGTGGCCGAGGCGATGGACGACCAGCGGCTGGCCGACGTGCTCGGAGAGCTGCCCGAGTCCGAGCAGATCACCATCCTGGGCACCCTCCACGAGGGCCGGGCTGCCGACGTCCTGGAGGAGATGGACCCCGACGACGCCGCCGACCTGCTCGCCGAGCTCTCCAACGTCGACCGCGACCGGCTGCTGGAGCTGATGGCGCCCGACGAGGCCGAGCCGGTCCGGCAGCTGCTGAAGTATTCCGAGGACACCGCCGGCGGCATCATGACCAGCGAGCCGGTCATCCTCTCCCCCGACGCCACGGTCGCCGAGGCGCTCGCCCGGGTGCGGGTGCGGGAGCTCAGCCCGGCGCTGGCCAGCCAGGTCTACGTCTGCCGGCCGCCGTCGGCCACCCCCACCGGCCGGTACCTGGGCCTGGCGCACATCCAGCGGTTGCTGCGCGAACCACCGTCCTCGCTGGTCAGTGGCGTGCTCGACGACATGGACCCGCTGCGCCCGGAGGCGCCCCTGGCCGAGGTCACCCGGTACTTCGCCACCTACAACCTGGTGGCCGCACCGGTGGTCGACGCGCAGGGCCACCTGGTCGGTGCGGTCAGCGTCGACGACGTCCTGGACCACCTGCTGCCCGAGGACTGGCGCGAGCGGTCCCGTCGTGGCTGAGTCCGCCGACCGCCGGGCCGACCTGCGCCTGGACCAGCCGCGCGGCGCGCGCACCCTGGGCAGCTTCCTGCGGCTGGACCCCGATGCGGTCGGCAAGTTCGCCGAGGGCATCGCCCGGTTCCTGGGCACCGGCCGGTTCCTCGCCGTCCAGACGATCATCGTGATCGTCTGGATCGTGCTGAACGTGACCGCGGTGAGCCTGCGCTGGGACCCGTACCCGTTCATCCTGCTGAACCTGGCGTTCTCCACCCAGGCCGCCTACGCCGCGCCGCTGATCCTGCTGGCGCAGAACCGGCAGGCCGACCGTGACCGGGTGCAGGCCGAGGAGGACCGGGCGCGCGCCGTGCAGAACCGCGCCGACACCGAGTACCTGGCCCGTGAGCTGGCCTCGCTGCGGGTGTCGATCGGTGAGCTGGCCACCCGCGACTTCATCCGCGGCGAGCTGAACCGCCTGGTGCCCGACGAGGGCGACGACCGGGAGCGGAAGAAGAAGGACAAGAAGCGCCGCGAGGCGAACGCCGACCCGGTCGGCTGAGCTCAGCCCCGGACGGCGGCGAGCACGGTGGCGACCGGGTCGCCGCCGGCCGTGTCGACGACGGTGTGCCGCTCGTGCCACTGGTCGAGCCGCCGGGCCCGCACCTGCGCCCACGTCGGCACGGTGTGCCCGGGCAGGTCGGCGGTGCGCTCCTCGATCCGCCTGCGGTGCTCGACCCGGTCGGTGCAGATCAGCCGCAGCCAGCGCACGGGTGCGCCGTGCCGGGCGGCCAGCTCCCGGAACGGCCGGCGGGCTGCGGCGACGTCGAAGACCGCGTCGACGACGACGTCGGTGCCGGCGGTCAGGCAGGTGTCGGCGGCGGCCAGCGCCAGGGCGTAGCCGTGCGCGCTGACGTCGTCCGGCCCGGCGACCAGCTGCTGCCGGACCAGCGCCACCTCGAACGCGTCGATCCGCAGGTGCGCGGCGGGCAGGGCCGCCGCGACCGACCGGGCGACCGTCGTCTTGCCCACCCCGGGCAGGCCACCGACCACGACGAGCACGCCCGCCACCTCACACCACCCGGTGCAGCAGGTCGAGCACGTCGGTCGCCACGAGCAGCGCCGGCACCGCGAGCACGGCCGCCCACGCCCGCGTGCGGTGGCCGGCGGGGAGCACGGCCACCAGCACCAGGGCGGTGACCAGCTCCGCGGCCACCTGCACCGGCCGGCCGGGCAGCACGAGGTCCGGCTGCACCCAGGTCAGCCAGAGCTGGCGGGCCGCTCCGCTGCCGAGCACCAGCCCGGCGGGGACCCCGAGCAGCGCCCCCGGCAGCCAGCCGGACCGGCGGGTGGCCCAGCGCACCACGGCGCCGGTGGCGGGGACGGCGGTGGCCGAGAGCACGAGCCAGGCGATGAGCAGCCGCGGCGACCAGCCGAAGTCCAGCACCAGGGCCGCCCAGGCGTAGTAGGCGACGGTCATCGCGGCGAAGAAGACCCCGGCCCGGACGGCCGCGGCCCGCACCGAGGGCGCCAGCCAGCCGATCAGCGCCACCCCGAGCACCCAGGCCGCCGGGTAGGTGCCCAGGTCGGCGGCCCACCGCCAGCTCGACTCGTCGCCGGCCTTGGCCAGGACACCGGCCAGCAGCCCCAGCCCCGCGCAGCCCAGCAGCCGCGACGGCTCCGTGCGGGTCACCGTCATCGTCACCCCGCGATGGTGCCGGGGCGCGCCGCGGCCGGGCGACAGCCGCGCCGGGTGGGGGCCATGCTGACCCGGTGCGCCGCCACGACCCCGAGCGCGACCGCTGGGCACCCCTGACCGTCGCTGAGCTGACCGGTCTGCTCGCAGGCGCCGACGGCCGCTGGTGGCTGTCCGGAGGAGTGGCGCTCGACCTCTTCCTCGGTGAGGTCACCCGGGAGCACGGCGACATCGACGTCAGCGTCGCCCGTGTCGACTGGCCGGCGCTGGCCGCCCGGCTCGGCAGGCACCTGCAGCTCTGCCCGGTTCAGGACGGGCGGATCGACGAGGTCGGAGAGGTGCCCCTGGACGGGAGCATCCACTCGCTGTGGTGCCGTCGGGACGCGCGCGGTCCGTGGTTGCTGCAGGTCAACCTCGAGCCGGTCGATGCGGACACCTGGATCTACCGGCGTGACGACCGGGTACGGCTTCCGTTCGCCGACGCGACCTGGTTCGTGGACGGCCTCCGCTGCGTGCAGCCGCACGTCCAGCTGCTGTTCAAGGCAGCCCGCCCCGGCGGGAAGGACGAGGCCGACCGGTGCCGGGTGCTCCCCCGGCTGGCCCGGGAGCAGCGGACCTGGCTCGCCGACGCGATCGGAACTGCGCACCCGACATCCCCCTGGGCCACCACCGGGTGACGGTCCTCCTCACCCCGTGAGCACGTGCACCAGGGCTCCGGCGGCACCGGCGAGCACCAGGACCACGATGAACGGCGCCCGCAGGGCCAGCGCCAGTGCGGCCACGGCCAGCCCGACCAGCCGCCCGTCGAGCACCAGCGCCGAGCCCGACGTCGCCGCCTGCACCGCGACCAGCGCGGCGAGCAGCGCGGCCGGCACGAACTCGACGATCCGGGTCACCCAGGGGCGCTCCACCCAGGCCGCGGGCACCGACAGCCCGGCGAGCTTGAGCAGGTAACAGCCGACCGAGGCGACCAGCACGACCGTCCAGAGCGTTCCGCTGCTCACGCCGTCGCCTCGCGCGTCTGGCGCGGCCGGCCGACCAGCGCCACCGCGACCACCGCCAGCACCACCTGCGCACCCACGGGCACGACCGGGGTGAGCGCCAGGGCCACCACCGCCCCGGCCAGGGCGACCCGGCGCTGCACCCACGGCTCGCGTGCACTGCTCCGCAGCCGCGGCCACAGCAGCGCGAGGAAGGCGGCCGGGACGATCGAGTCCAGCGCCGCCTGCGCGGCGCCCCCCAGGGCGGCAGCACCCATCGAGCCGACCACCGTGGTCAGGTTCCAGCCGAAGTAGAGGGTGGCCCCGGTGGTCCAGAAGGCCAGCCGGCCCAGCTCCCGGTCGGGGGCGGCGACCGCCATCGCCGTCGTCTCGTCGATCACCCAGTGCGCCGCGCCGGCCCGCCGCCACAACCCACGGGGCGCGAGCAGCGGCGCCAGCCGCACGCCGTAGACGGTGTTGCGGGTGCCGAGCAGCAGGGCGCTGCCGACGGCGGCGAACGCTCCCCCGCCGGCGCCCACGACGCCGACGAGCGCGAACTGCGAGGCACCGGTGAACATCAGCGCGGACATGGTCAGCGCCTGCCAGGTGTCCAGCCCCGCGCCGGCCGCCGCGGCGCCGAACGCCACTCCGTAGAGCCCGACGGCGGCGCCCAGCCCGACGGCGTCCCGCAGGGTCGCGGACCGGGCGGAGCGGGGCACGCAGCGCACCCTAGTGACCGCCGGGGGGTTCCCCGGGTCACACCTCCGCCGCCCGGGTGGCCTTCCGAGCCGCCGTACAGTGGAGACCGCCCGCGCGTGGGTTCCCGCAGGTCGGGGCCCGGCACCCGTGGGCTCCCCGTCGAAGGAGACTCACCCCGCATGTCCGACACGCTGACCGGCTCGCCGGCGCTCGACGCCGTGAACGCGGCCCTCGCGACCGTCCAGGACCCGGAGATCAACCGTCCGCTGCCCGAGCTCGGCATGGTCAAGGACGTGCAGATCGGCGTCGGGGGCGACCCGGGCGCGGTGCGCGTCGAGGTCTACCTGACCGTGGCCGGCTGCCCGATGCGCGAGACCATCACCAGCCGGGTCACCCAGGCCGTCGGCGCCGTCCCCGGCGTCACCGCCGTCCAGGTCGGCCTGGACGTGATGAGCGACGAGCAGCGCGCCGAGCTGCGCAAGACCGTGCGCGGCACCGACGCCGCCGACCCGGTCATCCCCTTCGCCCAGCCCGGCTCGCTGACCCGCGTCTACGCGGTCGCCTCCGGCAAGGGCGGGGTGGGCAAGTCCAGCGTCACGGTCAACCTGGCCGCCGCGATGGCGAAGAAGGGCCTGTCGGTCGGCGTCGTCGACGCCGACATCTACGGCCACTCGGTGCCGCGCATGCTGGGCGTCGACGACAAGCCCACCCAGGTCGACAACATGATCATGCCGCCGCAGGCGCTGGGCGTGAAGGTCATCTCGATCGGCATGTTCACCCCGGGCAACACCCCCGTGGTGTGGCGCGGCCCGATGCTGCACCGCGCGCTGCAGCAGTTCCTCGCCGACGTGTGGTGGGGCGACCTCGACGTCCTGCTGCTCGACCTGCCGCCCGGCACCGGTGACGTCGCGATCTCCATCGCCCAGCTGCTGCCCAACGCCGAGATCCTCGTGGTGACCACGCCGCAGCAGGCCGCCGCCGAGGTGGCCGAGCGCGCCGGTGCGATCGCCACGCAGACCCACCAGCAGGTGGTCGGCGTCATCGAGAACATGTCCTGGCTGGAGCTGCCCGACGGCTCCCGCATGGAGGTGTTCGGCTCCGGGGGTGGCGAGGCGGTCTCCGACGCGCTCACCAAGACCCTCGGTGCGCGGGTGCCGCTGCTGGGTCAGGTGCCGCTGGACACCCGGCTGCGCGAGGCCGGCGACGCCGGTGCCCCGATCGTGCTGGCCGAGCCCGACGCCCCCGCGGCGCAGGCGCTGACCGCGATCGCCGACGGGCTCACCGCCCGTTCCCGCGGCCTGTCGGGGATGTCACTGGGGCTCACCCCCGTCAACCGCTGACCCGAGCGACCGCACCGACATCGAGAGGCCCGGTCCCCCCGCGGGGGGACCGGGCCTCTCGCATTCAGCGAACGGGTGCAACGCCGAGGACGTCGCCGGGCTGACAGTCCAGCGCATCGCAGATGGCGGTGAGCGTGGAGAAGCGGATCGCCCGGGCGCGGTCGTTCTTCAGCACCGACAGGTTCACCACCGTCACCCCCACCCGCTCCGCCAGCTCGGTGAGGGTGAGCCCACGATCGGCGAGCAGCTCGTCGAGGTGGCAGACCACCCGGTGCCCGTCGGCGTCGACCGGGCTCACACCAACCCCGCGACGTCCCGGTCCAGCCGCTCCCCCTGCCGGAACGCCTCGGCCAGGACCAGCAGCAGCAGGGCGACCAGCAGTGGGCCGAACGAGAACTCCAGCCCGAGGACGAACGGTGACCCGGGGTCGGTGAGCCCCAGCCGGTCGAGGACGAGGAGCGCGCCGACCTGCGGGAGCAGCGGCCCGACGTACCCCGCCACCGGCACGACCACCGCCAGGGCGCCGAGCCGCCGGGCGTTCCCCGTGCCGAACGGGCGCCCGGACGCCACCGACGCGAGCAACGGTCGCAGCAGCCAGGCGACCACGCCGATCCCCAGCCCGGTGACGGCGGCGTCCCCGCGGGACAGCAGCTGCTCGGGGACCGTGGAGTCCCAGGCGGCGAGCTGCAGCTGGTCGCCGGTGTTGAGCACGGAGACCTGCGCGGTGTCGGGCAGGCCGCCCATCGGCAGCGGGAGACGCCCGTCAGGGGACGTGGGACCGGCGTCCTCGAGCTGCACCGGCACCCGGACGGTCGCCGGCGCCTGCGTCGCGCCGTTGATCGCGTAGACCGGCCCGGCCACCGCGGCGACGATCCCGACGACCGCCAGCACGGTGCTCAGGAACCCGATCAGACGCGGCCCCGCATAGGCGGTCCGTTCCGCCACGGCGTCCCCGGTTATCGACATTCGATGTGTCTGCGCGTGCAGTGTGCCCATCGAGGGTCGATGTGTCCAGGCCCGCGGGTGGCGTCAGGTGGCGTCGGAGTCGAACGGCGGCGGGACGGAGGAGTCCCGGCTGCGGCCGGCCTGCGAGGGGCGGGCGGCGCCGGCCGCCGCGGCGGCGGCCAGCCCGGTGCTGCCGGTTGGGCTCCCCCGCTGCGCGACGGGCTCGTCGTCGTCGGCGAGCAGTTGCTGCCGGATGAACGTCTTGGGGTGGTACTGGCGCAGGTCGATGTCGCGCAGGGAGTCGAAGTCGTCGCCCAGGCTGTCGTGCAGCTGGCCGCGCATCCCGGTGAGCGCCGAACGGGCCTTCTTCAGCCCGCTGGCCGCGTCCTTGGCCAGCCCGGGCAGCCGGTCGGGGCCGAAGATGAACAGTGCGGCCAGCGCCAGGACGATGATCTCGCCCCAGCCGATCGAGTCGAACACCGTTCCTCCTCGCTGACCGACCGCGCGCCGCGGCCGTGTCCAGCGTAGGTGCGCCAGCTGTCAGCCAGTCGAGCGCCGCCTGAACGATCGGTGTCCGGCCCCCTCGCAGGGGCCCGCCGCGAGTTCCCGAGTGGCGGGGGCCTTCGTCAGGCCGCGGCGAGTGTGGCCTGCAGCTCCCGCGAGCTGCCGCCGCGGACCACCTCGACGGTGACCGTGTCGCCGGGCTCGTGGGCGTCGACGGCGACGACGAGCTCCTCGGAGCTGCCCACCGGCTCGCCGTCCACGGCGATGACGACGTCCTGCTCCTCGATGCCTGCCTCGGCGGCGGGACCGCCCGGCTCGACGTTCACCACGAGCGCACCGTCGCGGGTGCCGTCGGTGACCGATCGGGCGTTCACCCCGAGCGTGGCGTGCACCGCCGACCCGGTGCTGATCAGCTGCTCGGCGATGTCGCGCACGGTGTCCATCGGGATGGCGAAGCCCAGGCCGATCGACCCGCCGGTGGTGCCGTTGCCCCCGACGGAGGCGATCGCGGTGTTGATGCCGATCACCGCGCCGCTGGCGTCGACCAGCGCGCCGCCGGAGTTGCCCGGGTTGATCGGGGCGTCGGTCTGCACGGCGCTGATGACCGCGTTGGTGTCGCTGCCCTCACCGGACAGCCGGACCGGACGGTCCAGCGCGCTGACGATGCCGCTGGTCACCGTGCCGGCCAGTCCCAGCGGGGAGCCGATCGCGACCACCGCGTCGCCGACGACGACCTCGTCGGAGCTGCCCAGCGCCGCGGCGACCAGGCCGGGCTTCTCCACCTTGAGGACGGCGAGGTCGCTGGCCGGGTCGCGGCCGACGATCCGGGCCGGTGACCCGCTGCCGTCGCTGAACACCGCGCGGATCTCCGCGTCGTCGACGTCGGCGGCGCCGGAGACCACGTGGTTGTTGGTGACGATGTAGCCCTCGTCGGCGTCGACGACCACGCCGGAGCCGGTGGCCCCCGCGTTGGCCAGCCGGACCTCGACCGACACCACCGCCGGGATCACCCGGGCGGCGATGTCGGAGATCGACCCGGGCTCCCGGCTGACGCCGGGTGAGACCTGGGAGAGCTGGGTGTCCGGGGACAGCAGCGGCTGCTCGTCGACGCTCCGGCCCAGCCACCAGGCGGTGGTACCGCCGACCATGCCGACCAGGAGCAGGCCGAGCAGCGCCAGCACGGTGAGCCGCACCGACAGGTCACGCAGCCGCACCTTGCGCCGGCCCTGGGCGTCGACCACCAGCGGGCCGGGCTGGTCGACCTCGGCGGGGTAGACGGCGGGGGCACCGAGGCCGGCTGGGGCGTGCGGGTCGCGCCACGGATCGCTCTCCGCGTCCCGCTTCCAGAACGGGCCGGCCGCGGTGCGGCGGGGACCGGGTCGGCCGCCGGGCGGCTCACCGAGCCCACGGTCGCCACCGCGCGGCGCGAAGGCCCGCAGCACGGCCTCCGGCGGCGGGGGCGGGGCCGGGGGTGGCGGGGCCTGCGGGCGGTCACCGGCGAACGAGCCGGTCACCTCGACCGGCCGACCGAAAGCGGCCTGCTGCGCCGGGGGCGGCGGTGGGGCGCCGGTCGGGGTGGGGGCCAACCGGGGGTGGTCGTCGGCGAACGCCCCGGCGGTGCCCTCCGGGCGCGCGTAGGCGGCGCGCTCCTCGGACCGGTCGGCGGCGGGGACGTGCGGCGCACCGCCGGCACCGGGCCGGTCGGGACCGCCGGAGCTCTCGGTCAGGGCGTCCCGCCGGGAGGCAGCGAGGCGGCCGAGCCGACGGTGAGGGTGCGGACGACGGGCGGGACGACGTCGGTGCGCTCGGTGGGCACCACGTCGCGGACCTCCCCGGCGAGCGACCCCGGCGGGGGCACCTGGCGGGGCGGGTCGTCGGCGGCGGGCAGCCCCGCGGCGAGCACCGCGACGCCGACGCCGAGCCCGGCCAGCGCGCCGGTCATGCCGCGGCGCAGCCACCGGGCCGACCCGGAGCGGTCCGGCGGGCTGCTCGGGGTCAGCGGGATCGCCCAGGAGCCGCCCGCCCCGGTGGCGGTCAGCCCTCCGCCGCCCGCACTCAGACCACCGCCGCCGAGACCGCTCACCTCGGCGGTGAACGGGATGGCGTTCAGCCGGGAGAGCAGGTCACCGGGGACGGCCACGTCCTGGTCGCGCTGGAGGGCGGTCTTCGCCTCGCGCTGCGCGGACACCGCCATCCGGCACTGCACGCAGCCGGTCAGGTGCCGGGCGGCGCGGCCGGCGGCCCCACCGGACAGCTCGCCGTCCACGAGGGCGGCGATCGCCTCCTGGGCGAGGTGGCTCTCGGGGATGCTCATGAGATCCCCTCGGCGGGCACCGGACGGTTCGGGGCGAGGTGGGCGAGCGCCTCGCGCAGCTGCACGCGGCCGCGGTGGATGCGGGAGCGCACGGTGCCGAGCTTGATGCCCAGCGTCGCCGCGATCTCCTCGTAGGTCAGGCCCTCGATGTCGCACAGGACGACGGCCACGCGGAACTCCGGCGACAGCGCGTCCAGCGCCGCCTGGATCTGCGGGTCGAGGTGGGTGTCGGCGTAGACCTGCTCGGGGGAGGGCGCCGAACCCGGCAGCCGCTCGGTGTCCTCGGGCAGCGCGTCGAAGCGGATCCGCTGCCGGCGCCGCACCATGTCCAGGAACAGGTTGGTGGTGATCCGGTGCAGCCAGCCCTCGAAGGTGCCCGGGGAGAAGTCCGCCAGCGAGCGGAACACCCGGACGAAGGTCTCCTGGGTGAGGTCCTCGGCGTCCTGCTGGTTGCCCGAGAGGCGGTAGGCCAGCCGGTAGACGCGGGCCGAGTGGTCCCGGACGACCTGCTCCCAGGTCGGCGCCACCCAGCCGTCGACGGCGGGGACACCGCCCTCGGGCAGGGGGCCGCCGCTGGCGGCGTCCGGTGCGGTCACGCCCTCAGGATCGCAGACGGCGGGCACCGACACCTCCCCAGCGGGGGTGGGCCGGTCGGGGGCGGCGGACGGGCGGGCGGTACGCGAGAGACGCACGACCGGATCAACGGCCGAACCGCACGGCGGTGTTCCCGGACGGCCGGACCCACAGGCAGCTGACAGGTTGCGCCCCCGGCCAGGCGCGGTCGCGCCTCCCGCCTCTACCCTCGAGCGGTGACCAGCGTCGGCGGACCGCCCTCTCCCGGAGCGTCCCCGACCAGCCCCGCGGACTACGCCGACGGCTACGCAGCCGAGACCCCCGCCGTGGCCACCGCCCGGCACCGGGCGATGACGTCCGCGCTCGCGTTCGGCACCGCCGTGCCGGTCGAGCCCGCGGTCGGCGCCACGCTGGCCGTGCTCGCGGCCGGGATCGACGCCCGGTCGGTGGTGCTGCTGGGCAGCGGCGGTGGCGTGGCCGGGCTCTGGCTGCTGCAGGGCATGCGCCGCGACGGCGTCCTCACCGCGCTGGACGCCGACCCCGCCGAGGTCCGCGCCGCGCGGCGGGCCTACACCGACGCCGGGGTGCCGCCGGGGCGCACCCGGCTGATCTTCGGCACGCCGGGCGAGGTGCTCCCCCGGCTGTCCCCCGGCGCCTACGACCTGGTGGTCTGCACCGGCCCCCCGCTGGAGTGGTCCGGCCAGCTGCCCGGGCTCGTCGGGCTGCTGCACCGCGGGAGCTCGCTGGTCTGCCACGGGCTGCTCGCCGACGGCCGGATCGCCGACCGGGCCGCCCGCGACGAGCAGACCGTCGCCTGGCGGGAGGTGGCCCGCACCGTCCGCGAGGACGAGACGCTCACCAGCGCCGTCCTCCCCGTCGGCGCCGGCCTGCTGATCGCCACCAAGCGCGACTGAGCCGTGGCCGACCTCCTGGTGGTCACCGGGCCGCCGGGATCCGGGAAGTCGACGGTCGCCCCGCTGGTGGCCGCGGCGTTCGAGACCGCCGCCCTGGTGCCGGGCGACTCCTTCTTCGCCTTCTGGAGCCGTGGGTTCGTCGATCCGTGGTTGCCGGAGGCGCGCGCCCAGAACGAGCTGGTGCTGCGTGCCGCTGGCGCCGCGGTCGGCACCCTCGTCGCGGGGGGCTGCCCGGTGGTCTACGACGGCGTCCTCGGCCCGTGGCTGCTGCCGGCGTTCGCCGACGCGGCGGGCCTGCCGCAGCTGCACTACGCCGTGCTCCTGCCGTCCCTGGCCACCTGCCTGGCCCGGGTGGCCGGCCGCGCCGGCCACGGCTTCACCGATCCCGGGGCGGCCGCGCACATGCACGCCGAGTTCACGCGGGCGGACATCGCCACCCGGCACGTGCTGGCGTCGTCCAGCGACGACCCCCAGCAGCTGGCCCGCCTCCTGCTGGACCGGTACCGCGACGGCGCACTCAGCCACCGGCCCTGAAGGGGAACGCGGAGTCCGGTTCCCAGGGGCCGCCGCGGTGGTGCCACAGGCCCAGGCCGCGGGCGCGGACCGCCTCGGGCGCGAACGCCGCCGCCAGTTGCGCGTGCAGTGCGCGGGCGATCGACGGCTCGACCTCGTCCTGCACGGTGACGTGCGCCTCCAGCGGCTGCCGCTCCTGCCGGGTGAGCACCTCGTCGAACGCCGCGGTCAGCCGGCCGTGAGGGCGGCCAGCTCCGAGGCCGCCAGGTCGTAGGCGACGCCGCGGCCGAGCATCCGCACCCCGGCGACCCGGACGTCGGAGGCCGGGCGCGCAGCCGCGTCGGCCAGCTCCCGGCGCACCTCGGCGAGCCGCTCGCCCGGCAGCGCGTGGACCAGCGTCACGTGCGCGCCGAGGTCGTTGCGGTGGGCCGGGGAGTGCGCCGCCCGCAACCGGTCGAAGCGCCGCTGCGCGCCGTCGTCCAGCAGCAGGGTCACGTTCGAGGGTGACGTGCTGGAACGGCCCCGTGCAGGGTCCCGGCGTGAGCGGAGCGAGGGTCCGGGGGCGCGGGGGTCGTTCAACCGATGGCGCGGGCGCCCTTGCCCAGCACGGTGATCCCGCCGGCGCTCACGTGGTAGCGCTCGCGGTCACGGTCCAGGTCGACGCCGATCCGCGCCCCGGGCGGGACGACGACGTTCTTGTCCAGGATCGCCCGGCGCACCACGGCGCCCTCGCCGATGTGCACGCCGTCCATCAGCACGCTGCCCTCGACGCGCGAGCCGCGCTCGAGCCGCACGCCCGGGGAGACCACCGAGCCGTGCACCGAGCCGCCGTCGATGATCACCCCGGCACTGACCATCGACTCCTCCGCGCGGCCGCCGAGCACGAACTTCGCCGGCGGCAGCATCGGCGGGAGGGTGTAGATCGGCCAGCGCTCGTTGTAGAGGTTGAAGATCGGGCTGACCGACACCAGGTCCATGTGCGAGTCGTAGTAGGCGTCCAGCGTCCCCACGTCGCGCCAGTAGCCGTGGTCGCGCTCGGTCTCCCCGGGCACGACGTTGCTGCTGAAGTCGTACACGTAGGCGTCCCCGGCGTCGGCCATCATCGGCATTATCGACCCGCCCATGTCGTGCACCGAGTTCTCGTCGGCGGCATCGACCCGCAGCGCCTCGAGCAGCGCGTCGGTGGTGAACACGTAGTTGCCCATCGAGGCGAAGGTCTCCTCCGGGCTGCCGGGCATCCCGGGCGGGTCGGCCGGCTTCTCCAGGAACTGGCGCACCTTGCCGTTCTCGTCGGCGTCGATGACACCGAAGGCGGTCGCCTCCTGGCGGGGCACCCGCAGGCCCGCGACGGTCACGCCGGCGCCGGTGGCCAGGTGCTGGTCGATCATCTGCGCCGGGTCCATCCGGTACACGTGGTCGGCACCGAAGACGACGACGATCTCGGGCCGGTCGTCGTAGATCAGGTTGAGGCTCTGGTAGATCGCGTCGGCGCTGCCGGTGTACCAGCGCGGGCCCAGCCGCTGCTGCGCCGGCACCGGGGTGATGTAGCTGCCCAGCAGCGTCGACATCCGCCACACCGTGGTGATGTGCCGGTCCAGCGAGTGGCTCTTGTACTGGGTGAGCACCGCGATCCGCCGGATGTCGGCGTTCACCAGGTTGGACAGCACGAAGTCGATGAGCCGGTAGTTGCCCCCGAAGGGCACCGCAGGCTTCGCCCGGTCCTGGGTCAGCGGGGCGAGCCGCTTCCCCTCACCACCTGCCAGCACGATGCCGAGAACCCGAGGACCGCCACGCATGGACGGACCGTAACGGCTCCTCCGGGAGTTCGCCCCATCTGCGGGGTCGCTCACCACCTAGGGTGAGCTGCGTGCGCGTCGGAGTGATCACCCGGGAATGGCCGCCGGACGTCTACGGAGGGGCCGGGGTGCACGTCGAGCACCTCGTCGCCGCGCTCCGCGGGCTCGAGCAGGGACCGGAACTCGACGTCCACTGCTTCGGTGGCCCGCGCGCGGACGCCACCGGCCACGGGGTGCCGGCCGGCCTGACGTCGGCCAACGGCGCGCTGCAGGCCGTCGGCACCGACGTGGAGATCGCCGCCGCGCTCGCCGACGCCGAACTGGTGCACTCGCACACCTGGTACGCCAACCACGCCGGGCACCTGGCGCAGCTGGTGCACGGCAGCGCCCACGTGGTCACGGCCCACTCGCTGGAGCCGCGGCGGCCGTGGAAGGCCGACCAGCTCGGCGGGGGCTACCGGCTGTCCTCCTGGGTGGAGCGCACCGCCTACGACTCCGCCGACGCGGTCATCGCGGTCAGCCGAGGCATGCGGGCCGACGTGCTCGACGTCTACCCCGACCTCGACCCGGCGAAGGTCGTCGTCGTGGGCAACGGGGTCGACGCACAGGCCTACCGGCCGGTCGTGGCGCCCGACGTCGTCCGCTCGCTCGGGGTCGACCCGGACCGGCCGTACGCGCTGTTCGTCGGCCGGATCACCCGGCAGAAGGGGCTGATGCACCTGCTGGCCGCGGCCGAGCAGCTGCCGCCCGAGGCCGGGCTGGTGCTCTGCGCCGGCGCGCCGGACACCCCGGCCGAACGGCAGCAGGTCGCCGATGCCGTCGCCGAGCTGCAGCGACGACGCAGCGGCGTGGTGTGGATCGAGCAGATGGTGCCGCGCGAGCAGCTGGTGCCGCTGATCACCGGGGCGACGGTCTTCGTCGTCCCCTCGGTCTACGAGCCGCTGGGCATCGTGAACCTGGAGGCCGCCGCCTGCGGCACCGCGGTCGTGGCCAGCGCCGTCGGCGGCATCCCGGAAGTGGTCGACGACGGCCGCACCGGGCTGCTGGTGCCCTACGACGCCGAGCGCCCGGCCGAGTTCGCCGCCGGGCTGGCGGCGCGGATGGCCGAGCTGCTGGCCGCCCCCGACCGCGCGGCGGCGATGGGCGCCGCCGGCCGGGAACGGGTGCTCGCCGAGTTCGGCTGGCCGGCGATCGCCGCGCAGACCCTCGCGGTCTACGAGGACGTGCTCCGCGCCCGCGGCTGAGCCACGGGGGTCCTGGCTCACCGTGCGTGCTCCTGGCTCAGCTCCTGACGTGAGCCAGGAGCACGCACGATCAGGCCTCCTGATCCCGGGGCGTCAGCGGTCGAGCTCGCTGCGGCCGCGGCCGGCCTCCTTGGCCCGGTAGAGCGCGGCGTCCGCGCGGCGCATCACGTGCGACGCCTGCTCCCCGGCCCGGTGCTCGGCGACGCCGACCGACAGCGGGACGCGGGTGCTCTCCGCCCGGAGCCGCTCCACGAACCGCAACGCCGCCGGGCCGGTGCACGCGGGCAGCAGCAGGGCGAACTCGTCGCCACCGTGCCGGGCCAGCACGGCGCCCCGCGGCAGCAGCGGCACCCAGCTGTCGGCCACGGTGCACAGCAGCTCGTCGCCGGCGGCGTGGCCCTGCTCGTCGTTGACGGTCTTGAAGTCGTCGAGGTCGGCCAGCGCCACGGAGAACTCCTCCCCCGACCGGACGGCGACCCGCAGCGCCTCGTCCAGCGCGTCGTCGAACCCGCGGCGGTTGGCCAGCCCGGTGAGCGCGTCGACGCTGGCCCACGAGGCCTGCCGCACCAGCACGGCCACCACCAGGGCGATGGTCGCCGTCTCCAGCGCGACCGCGACCACCGACCCCGGCGGCAGCCCGCGGGCGGAGAGGACGACGGCGCAGGCGGTCATCGCGAGGAGCAGGTAGGCCAGCGCCACCAACGGGGCGAACAGGAAGAAGGCGGCGACCGCGACGAAGGAGTAGATCCCGGCCAGCGCCATCGCGGCGTTGGTGCCCGGCGCGACGGCGACCACGGCGGTGATCAGCGCGGTGCCCACCAGGACGGCGACGGGGAGCGCCGGGCGCGGCAGCGACCGGCCCCACCGGATCAGCGCCACACCGGCGAGCACCGCCCCCGGCCCGATCGCGGTCATCACCGGGGACGCCGACCGGTCCGCACCTCCGGGCAGCACGACAACCGCCAGCACGACCAGGCCACCGAGCGCGTAGAGCAGCCCGATGACGGGGCCGGCCAGCCGGGCGGTCGCCACCTCCGGCGCACCCCGCCTCCACCTCATGCAGCCTCTTCGGTCGCCGGATCGGGACACCCGAGCATCCCCCCGCACCACCCCACCCGCACAGGTGACCCGCCCAGCGGCGTCAGAGTTCCGGCTTGAGCTGCACCTTGACGAAGCCGTCGGCCTTCTCCTGGAACGCCCGGTAGGCCTCGGGGGCCTGCGACAGCGGCAGCCGGTGGGTGGCGAAGGTGTCCACGCCGAGCGGGTCGGCGTCGGTGAGCAACGGCATGATCTCCGGGATCCAGCGCTTCACGTTGCACTGGCCCATGTGCAGGGCGATCTGCTTGTCGAACAGCGTGATCATCGGCATCGGGTCGGCCGCGCCGCCGTACACACCGGACAACGAGATGGTGCCGCCGCGGCGCACGATGTCGATCGCGGAGTACAGCGCGTTCAGCCGGTCGACGCCGGCCGTCTTCTGGACGGGGGCGGCCACCGCGTCGGGGAGCAGCCCGGCCGCCTTCTGCACGAACCCGGTGGCCGGCGAACCGTGCGCCTCCATGCCGACCGCGTCGAGCACCGAGTCCGGCCCGCGCCCGCCGGTCATGTCGCGGATGGCGTCGCCGAGGTCGTCCTCGTGCTCGCGGAGGTCGACCACCTCGATCCCCCGGGCCGCGACCCGGGCCAGCCGCTCGGGCACCAGGTCCACGCCGATGACCCGGTACCCCTTGTGCTGGGCGATCCGGCAGGCGAAGTCCCCGACCGGCCCGAGCCCCAGGACGACGAGCGTGCCTCCCTCGGGCACCTGGGCGTAGGCGACGCCCTGCCAGGCGGTGGGCAGGATGTCGGAGAGGTAGGCGAACCGGTCGTCGGGCGGGCCCTCGGGCAGCTTGACGTGGGTGAACTGCGCCTGCGGGATGCGCAGGTACTCCGCCTGCCCACCCGGCACCTGGCCGTAGAGCTTGGAGAAGCCGAACAGCGCCGCCCCCATGCCCTGGTCGCGCACCTGGGTGGTCTCGCACTGGGTGTAGAGGCCCTGGTCGCACATCCAGCAGTGCCCGCAGGAGATCTGGAACGGGACGGAGACCCGGTCGCCCACCTTCAGGTCGCCGACCTCCGAGCCCACCTCCACGACCTGGCCCATCGCCTCGTGGCCGAGCACGTCGCCGGCGCCCATGAACGGGCCGAGCGGGTCGTACAGGTGCAGGTCCGAGCCGCAGATGTTGGTCGTGGTGACCCGGATGACCGCGTCGGTGGGCTGCTGGACGAAGGGGTCGTCCACGGTGTCCACCCGGACGTCGTGCTTGCCGTGCCAGGTCACTGCCTTCATGGGGCTCCGATCGTCGCGCAACGCAGGGCTGCGTCGCCGGACGAGCTGTGCCCCTGCCTGACCTGCACAAACAGTGCTCGATCCCACGCCCACGCCGTCCCCGGTGATCCACGTGCGCCGCGGAGGGCCACGGGACGCCGGCACCTGGCAGCATGCCGCCCGTGCCGCAGACCCCGACCAGGTTCCTGCAGTCCCCGATCGTCCACCGCGGGGTGCCGCTGCTGCTGGCGGTGGCCTCCGGCGCCGCGGCGGTCGCCTCCGCGGTGGCCGGGAACGCGGTGTGGGCGGTCGTCTTCGCCCTGCTCGCCGCGCACTGGCTGTGGTGGTTCCGCCGCAGCCACGCCGCCCCCAGCCCGGTGCCCGGTCACGTCGACGAGGCGTGGGCACGTCGGGTGATCGCCGAGGCGGGCGCGCCCGAGGGGGTCGGCGCGGTCCTGGCGCTGCGCCGGGCCGAGCCGGCGCTGTCGCTGGTGCACGCCAAGCAGCTGGCCGACCGGGTCGCCGGCTGACCGACCCGGCCGGCTCAGCCCGCGCCGCGGTCGATCTCCGCGGCGACGGCGCGCAGCACCTCGAGCACCCGGGCCACCACCCGCCGCTCGGCCCGGTCGGGACGGAGCAGCGCCTCGACCCGCCGTCCGGCCGGCACGCCGGTCAGCGGGAGCAACCGCAGGCCCGGCACCGGTGAGGTGGTGTGCCGGGGCAGCAGCGAGATGCCGTGCCCGGCGGCCACCATCGCCGAGGCCACCGCGAAGTCGTTGATCCGGTGCGCGATGTGCGGCGCGGCTCCCGACCGGGCGGCCACCGCCGCCATCACCGGCGCCACCGGGAAGCCCTCGCGCACGGTGATCCACGCCTCACCCGCCAGCTCCTCCGGGGCGACAGCGGGCCGGTCGGCCAGCCGGTGGTCGGCGCCGACCGCGACGTCCAGCGGCTCACGGAACAGCGGCACGACCCGCACGCCGCTGGCCCAGTCCGCGGCGCCGTCGGGCCGGTGCGCGACCACCACGTCGAAGCGGTCGGCGAGGTCGGGGAAGTCGGCGAGCGCCACGTCCTCGTCGGCGCACTCGAGGGTGATCCCGTCGAGCGCGGCCACCGCTCCCAGCAGCCGCGGGAAGAGGAGCTGGGCGCCGCTCTGGAACGCCGAGACCCGCACCGTCCCGACCGGCCGCTCGGCGAAGGCCTGGCAGGCCGCGCGGGCCCGCTCGACCGCCTCGGCGACATCGACCGCGGCGTCGGCCAGCGCTGCTCCGGCCGGGGTGAGCCGCAGCCCGCGGCCCACCCGCTCGGTGAGCGGCACACCCAGCTCCGCGGTGAGCGAGGCCAGCTGCTGGGACACCGCCGACGGCGTCAGGTGCAGCACCGCGGCGGCCGCGGTGACCCCGCCCCGGCTGCGGACGGCGCGCAACGTCTCCAGCGACCGCAGGTCCATGCAGGGATCCTGAACGGACCGTCAACCTCTCTTCACTGGAGTTGCACGAGCTGACGCGGCACGCTCGACCCGTGCCCCTCCGCGACCGCCTGCTGGCCTGCCTCGTCGCCGTGCTGTGGGGCGTGAACTTCACGGCCATCCACCTGTCGCTGGCGCAGTTCCCGCCCTTCACCCTGGTCGCGCTCCGGTTCGCCGTCCTCGCCGTCCCGACCCTGCTGTTCGTGCCCCGGCCCGACGTCCCGCTGCGCTGGCTGATCGGGTACGGCACCGGCTTCGGCGTCCTGCAGTTCCTCTTCCTGTACCTGGCGATGGACACCGGGATGCCCACCGGGCTGGCCTCGCTGGTGCTGCAGTCCTCGGCCCCGTTCACCGTGCTGCTGGCCGGCGTGCTGCTGCGCGAGCGGCTCACCGCCCGCCAGCTCACCGGCGTCGGCGTCGCCGTGGCCGGCCTCGGCGGGATCGCCCTCTACCGGGCCGAGATCGGCGGGGCGGCGCTGGCGCTGCCGGTCGTGCTCACCCTGTGCGGTGGGCTGGGCTGGGCGCTGGGCAACCTGTGCACCCGGCAGGCCCGGGCGTCCGAGCCGCTGAAGCTGACCCTCTGGATGAGCGTGGTGCCCCCGCTCCCCATGCTGGCGGTCTCGCTCGTGGCCGAGGGGCCGGCGGCGATCACCCGGTCGTTCACCACGCTGGGCACCACCCAGGGGCTGCTCGCCCTCGCCGGTCTGCTCTACACCGTCGTGGTCGCCACGCTGCTCGGCTCCGGGATCTGGACGGCGCTGATGGCCCGGCACCCCTCGAGCACGGTCGCGCCGTTCTCGATGCTGGTGCCGGTGGTCGGCATCGGCGTCTCCTGGCTGGCGCTGGGCGACACCACCTCAGCCGTGGAGCTCGGCTGCGGCGCCGTCGTGGTCGCCGGGGTGCTGCTGGCGACGACGAGCGGCCGCCGGCCGGCGCAGGGCCGGAGCGACGCTCAGGGCCAGATCGACGCGACGATGATCGCCGAGACGGCGAGCGTCGAGCCGGCCGAGACCAGGCTGGCGGGGTGGAAGGCCACCCCGGTCAGGTGGTGGCCCAACCGGCCGGGGGTGACCACGTCCAGCAGCAGGAAGGCCAGCACCTGCAGCAGCACGCCGAGCAGCCCGAACACCACGGTGTAGGCCAGCGCCCGGCCGAACCCGCTGGTCGCGTTGGTCCAGATCGTGGTGAACGCGATCGCCCCCTGCCCGAGGAAGCCGGCCGCCAGGGCGATCCCGGCGTTGACCGAGCGCTCCTCGTAGATGTGCTTGGCCAGCCGGCCGGGGGTCAACAGGTCGAGGGCGAGCGCGCCGACGAACAGCAGCGCGATGCCGACGGCGGTGTAGGCGACGGCGTAACCGATGCTGGCCAGCACGGGGACCTCCAGGTCTGGGGGCAGGGCGGGGAGGAGCCTAGGGGGTCCGCCACACCAGGCCCCGGAATGGCGCCCGGGACCACCGCGCTGCACCCGTCGTGACGGATGCGCTGACGCTCTTCGACCTGGGCTCTCCGGGGGTCCTCCCCGAGGAGACGCCGGTCGAGAACCGGCTCCTGCAGGTGCGCACCGTCTACGCCGAGCCCGCGGCCGCCGCCTCCCCGCGCGGCCGCCAGGTGCTCGCCCGGTTCCCCGGCGCCGAGGTGGTCGAGGTGGCCTCGCACTGGCAGCTGCCCGAGCTGCACGGCAACGCCGGCAACGTCGACCGCTGGGTGCGGGTGAAGTCCGAGACGCTGGTCCTCGGGGTGAAGAAGACGCTGACCACCCGCCCGAACGGGCGCTCGGCGGACTTCATCGCGCCCTCGACCGCGAACGGCTGCGCGATGGCCTGCGCCTACTGCTACGTGCCCCGCCGCAAGGGCTACGCCAACCCGATCACCGTGTTCACCAACATCGACCAGATCACCGCCTCGGTGCGCCGGCACGTGGCCCGCCAGGGCCCGAAGACCGAGCCGAACCAGTGCGATCGGGACAGCTGGGTCTACGACATCGGCGAGAACGGCGACTGCTCGGTCGACGCGGTCGTCAGCGACAACGTCGCCGACCTGGTCGCCACCTTCCGCGAGCTGCCGACGGCGAAGGCCTCCTTCGCCACCAAGTACGTCAACCGCGACCTGCTCGACCTGGACCCGGCCGGCCGCACCCGCGTCCGCTTCTCGGTCATGCCCGACGCCGACTCCCGGCTGCTCGACGTGCGCACCAGCCGGGTCGCCGAACGGATCGCCGCCGTCGACGACTTCGTCGCGGCCGGCTACGAGGTGCACCTCAACCTCTCCCCCGTCGTGCTGCGCGAGGGTTGGGAAGCCGACTGGACGGCGCTGCTGCAGCAGCTGGACGACGGGCTCTCGCCCGCCGCGAAGGCCCAGGCCGCCGCCGAGATGATCATGCTGACCCACAACGAGGGCCTGCACGAGGTGAACCTCGGCTGGCACCCGCGCGCCGAGGAGCTGCTCTGGCGGCCGGAGCTGCAGGAACCCAAGGTCAGCCAGAACGGCCAGCGCAACGTCCGCTACCGCGCCGGCGTGAAGCGGGCCGGCGTCACCCGGCTCCAGCAGCTGATCGGCGCGCACGCGCCCTGGCTGCGCGTCCGGTACGCGTTCTGATGCGGCTGTCGCTGCTGGACCGGTCCCGGACCCGTGCCGGCGAGCCGGACGCCGCCGGGGTGACCGGCACCGTCGAGCGGGCGGTCGCCGCCGAACGGCTGGGCTACGACCGGTTCTTCGTGGCCGAGCACCACGGCGTGCCCGGGGTGGCCAGTGCCGCACCGGCCGTCCTGCTCGCCGCGATCGCCGGCCGGACGAGGACGCTGCGGATCGGCTCGGCCGGGGTGATGCTCCCCCACCACCAGCCGCTGGTCGTGGCCGAGCAGTTCACGATGCTGTCGGCGCTGGCACCGGGCCGGGTCGACCTCGGGCTCGGCCGCTCCCCCGGCTTCACCCCGCCGGTGCGCCGGGCGCTGCGCTCGGCGGCCGAGGACGACTTCGCCGCCGACCTCGCCGAGCTGCGTGGCTTCCTCACCGGGACGGCGGAGGTGACCGTGCACCCCCGCCCGGCGGCCGCGGTGCCGATGACCGTGCTGGCCACCGGCCGCGGCCTGCAGGTGGCCGCCACGCTCGGCCTGCCGGTGATCGTCGGCGGGCCGCTGCTGGGCGTGGCCGGCGACCCGGCGCCCGGGCTGGCCGCGCTCGCCGCCTACCGGCGCAGCTACCGGCCGAGCGAGCAGGCGCCCGAGCCGCGGGTGGCGATCAGCCTCGACGTCGTCGTCGCCGACACGGCGACCGAGGCGCAGGACCTGCTGCTGCCCGAGGCCTGGGCCATGGCGCAGGCCCGCACCACCGGCGCCTTCCCACCACTGGAGCCGGTGGCCGCGATCCGGGCGCAGGACTGGACGGCGCGGCAGCGGCAGTACGTCGAGCAGACGACCGCCGGTGCGATCGCCGGCACCGCCGAGCAGGTCGCCGAGCGGCTGACCGCACTGGTCGAGCGCACCGGCGCGGCGGAAGTGGTGGCTTCCAGCAGCACGTTCGACCGCGATGCACTGGCCGTCTCCGACGCGGCGCTGGCGGAGCTCTTCGGCCGTCAGGCCGCCGGCAGAGCGGCGGCGAGCGCATCGCCGTCCGGGGCGTAGACCACCGGCACCTGCCCGACCCGCTCGACCCTGGTGTCCTCGCGCTCGACGTCACGCAGCAGGATCCGCCGCACCTGCTCGGGCTGCTCGGTCGCGAACTCGGTGTACAACGCCGGGTCGTGCTCCCCGGTGTCCCCGACGAGCGACCAGGCCACGCCGGGGATGTCGCCGGCCAGCCGGCGCAGCTGGCCCCGCTTGTGCGCCTGCCCGTCGCGGAACCAGCGGTCCGGCCGCGGCCCCCAGTCGGTGAGCAGCAGGGCGCCGGGCGGCAGGCCGGCGCGCTCGATGAACCGGGTGAGCGGGCCGGCCAGGTTCCACGGCCCGTTGCTCAGGTAGACGACCGGGACGTGCGGGTCGCCCGCGGTCAGCTCCCGCAGCAGCCGCGCCATCCCCGGCACCGCCCGGCGCCCGCTCATCGGCTTGACGAACGTGCGCCACGCAGCCCGCAACGGCGTCGAGATGCCGGTCACCAGCACGGTGTCGTCGATGTCGCACACCACGCCCCGGGCGGCCGACGGGGAGGCCAGGTGCACCACCGAACGCGACTCCCGCCCACCGGCGCGCAGCAGCACGGGGACCGAGCCCGCGTCGGGCAGCGGGAGGTCGAGGGTGACGTCGAGCAGCCCGTCGTCGTCGCTGCGGACCACGTGCCGCTGCCCGGCGAGCTCCACGGTGACCTCGGTGCGCGGGCTCTCCAGGGTGAGGAAGCGCTGCCAGCCGGGCACCGCGCGGCGGTCCTCCGGATGTGCGCCGGCCGGGGCGAGCAGCACCCGGCCGAGCACCCGCGCCCGCCCGTCGCTGCCGTAGCCGGGGTGGGCGAGGACGGCGGGGGTCCAGCCTGCCCGGCGGGCCCACCGGGAGAGCAGGGCGCGCAGGGCGGCGTCGGCACGGCGAGCGAGCGCAGGCAGGGAGACCACCCGGGCAGCCTGCCAGCTGCGATCCCGATGCGGACCGGTGCGGCGCGGAAACCCCCACCCGGCCGTCGGCTGTGCCACGGTGCTCCCGCCCGTTCCCTCAGCTCAGGAGTCGCCCGTGCCCGCCCTCGAGATGCACGCGGTCGCCAAGACCTACGCCCGGCGCGGGCGACCCCCGCAGCGCGCGCTGGACGGCCTGGACCTGGTCGTCGGCGACGGCGGCGTGCACGGGCTGCTGGGGCCCAACGGCTCCGGCAAGACGACGATGATCCGGGTCGCCCTCGGCCTGGTCCGGCCCGACAGCGGCGAGGTGCGACTGCTCGACCGGCCGGTGCCCGGCGGGCTGCCCGAGGTGATCGGCAGCGTCGGCGCGCTCGTCGAGACACCGCTGTTCTTCCCCGGGTTCACCGGCCGGCGGAACCTCCGGCTGCTGGCCGAGACCGCCGGGCTGCCCCGCACCCGGGTCGAGGAGGTGCTCGAGGTCGTCGAGCTGCGCGAGCGCGCCGACGACCGGTTCGCCGGCTACTCCCTCGGCATGAAGCAGCGCCTGGCCATCGCCGCCGCGCTGCTCAAGGCGCCGCAACTGCTCGTGCTCGACGAGCCGGGCAACGGGCTGGACCCCGGCGGCATGCGTGACGTCCGGGAGCTCGTCCGGCGGCTCGGCCGGGAGGGGACGACGGTGCTGATCAGCTCACACCTGCTGTCCGAGATCCAGCAGGTCGCCGACTCGGTGTCGATCATGGCCCGGGGCCGGTGCATCGCCTCCGGCCCGGTGCACGAGGTGCTGGCCGGCGCCGGGGCCCCCGACGTCCGGGTGCGCGTGCCCGACCCCGCGGCCGCCGCCGCGGTGCTCACCGCCGCCGGCTACCAGGTGGCGCCGGCGCCGGAGGGTGGCCTGCTGGTGCACGCGGTCGTCGCACCGGCGCAGGTGACCCGGCTGCTGGCCGAGTCCGGACACTGGCTGGAGGAGCTGACCCCGATGACCGCAGACCTGGAGAGCGCGTTCCTCGCGCTGACGGCGGAGCGGGCATGAGCGCCGTCCAGACCCCGCCGCAGGCCGACCGGCCGACCGTCCCCGCGGGCCGGTTCGGCGGGCTGCTGCGCGCGGAGCTCCACCGGTTCACCGCCCGCCGGTTCATCCGGCTGCTGCTGCTCACGGCCGCGCTGGTCTGGGTCGGCGCGCTGGTGGTCGGGCTGCTCAACTGGTCCTCGCCCACGCCGGAGCGGCTCGCCGCGGCGGAGCAGCAGCGGCAGGAGCAGGTCGAGCTCGCGATCGAGGGACGCGAGCAGTGCCTGGCGCAGCAGCCGGCCGACACCGGGGTGACGCCCGAGGAGTGGTGCGGCCCGCCCGTCCAGGAGTCCGACTTCTCGATCGAGTGGTTCATCGACCCGCCACCGTTCTCCCTCGCGGAGCAGGGCCCGACCGGCGCGGCCACCCTCGGCCTGCTGGGCTCCGCCCTCGCCTTCCTGGTCGGCGCCACGTTCGTCGGCGCGGAGTGGTCGAGCCGGTCGATGACCAACCTGCTGTTCTGGGAGCCGCGGCGGTCCCGGGTGCTGGGTGCCAAGGCCACGGTCGTCGCCGCCGCCTCGGTGGTGCTCGGCGTGGTCGCGCAGGTCGCCTGGCTGGCGATGGCCGGCATCTGGCAGGGCCTGGTCGGCGACGGCCGCGACCTGCCCGACGGCTTCTGGTCCGACGTGGTCGGCGCCCAGGGCCGCGGGGTGCTGCTCACGCTCTTCGCCGGGCTGCTCGGCTTCGGGCTGACCAACCTGGTGCGCAACACCGGCGCCGCGCTGGGCACGGCCTTCATCTACGTGCTGGTGGTGGAGACCGCCGTCCGCGCGCTGCGGCCGGCCTGGCAGCCATGGCTGCTCACGAACAACGTGACGGCACTCGCCCTCCCCGACGGGCTCTCTCTCGTCGTCGACCAGGGTGAGACGGTCGACGCGCAGGGCAACGTCGTCTGGCAGATGACCGAGTACCTGCTCACCCACCTGCAGAGCGGCGTCTTCCTGGCCGTCGTGACCGCTCTGGTGGTGGGCGCCGGCGTCGTCCTGTTCAGCCGGCGGGACGTGCCCTGAGCCACCTGCCCCTTCGGCTGAGCACCGGACCGGGCGGCTCCGATCATCTGACGGTCTGATGACAGGCGTTTGGCCCCGGGGTGGGCCGCGGGTAGGCGAGGGGCCATGGACACCGACCTCGCCACCGCTCCCCGATCCGAGCTCATCCGCCGGGCTCGTGAGCAGGACATCCCCGGCCGCTCGTCGATGAGCAAGCAGCAGCTGCTCACCGAGCTCCGCGAGCGGCGCGCGGCCCCGTCGTCCGCGTCGCCGGAGGACGGGCCGTCCGACGGCGACGTCCGGGGCGACGGCGCCCGGGCGGTGGCCTCCCGGGTCGACGCCTTCCGGGCGCTGGCCGAGGCACGGGCGCGCGGTGAGATGGTGCTGATCCCCCGGATGCTCACCGGCAACGACCGCCGGGTGCACGTCCGCGAGACCGTGCGCGAGGACCACGAGCAGCGGATCGCCACCGGGGACCTGGAGGCCCGGGCGAAGTTCGACAAGCTGGCCGGCTCGGCCTTCCAGTTCTTCCGCGGCACCAACCTGCTCTTCTACCGGGACCTGGCCGGCGAGGACGCGCGGCTGCCCACGGTGCTGTGCCTGGGCGACGTGCACCCGGGCAACTTCGGCGTGATGCCCAGCTCGGACAACGTGCCGATCTTCGGGGTCAACGACTTCGACGACGCCTACTACGCCCCGTTCACCTGGGATCTCAAGCGCGGCGCGGTCGGCTTCCAGCTCGCCGCCGAGGAGAAGGGCGGCAAGGGGCGCAAGAAGCAGCGGGCGATCGCCGAGCGCTTCGTCCGCGGGTACGTCGCCGGCATCGCCTCCTACGCCAACGACGGGCAGGAGGAGACCGAGCAGCTGCGGCTGGACAACGCCCCACCGCTGATCGCCGACCTGATCCGCAGCACGCTGGAGCGCGGCCGCGCCGACTGGCTGGCCGAGGACCTGCTCGACGAGACGCTCAGCGGCTTCCGCACCGACGAGGAGATCGTGCCGATCCGCAGCCGGCGGGCCGAGTTCCAGGGGATCGTCGACCGCTTCGTCGCCGAGAACGAGATCTCGGTGCCCGAGCGCGCGGGGCAGATGCGGGTGAAGGACGTGGCGGAGCGGCGGAACGCGGGAACGGCGTCCCTGGGGCTGACCCGCTACTACGTGCTGATCGCCGGCGTGCGCGACGACGGCACCGACGACCTGCTGCTGGAGTTCAAGCGGGCCCGGCGGTCCGCGCTGACCGGGCTGGCGCCGCACTCGGGGTTCGAGGTCGACGGCCAGGGCGACCGGATCCGGCACGCCCAGCGGGTGCACCTGGTCAACGGCGACGTCTTCTACGGCAGCGTGGAGATCGACGGCGAGAGCTTCATGTCCCGGGAGCGGGCGCCGTTCCGGGACGACCTCAGCCTCTCGTCGCTGTCGACGGACGAATGGAAGGACTACGCGGAGATCTGCGGCAAGGCGCTGGCGCACACGCACGCGCTGTCCGACGAGACCGGCAACGTCGACTACGACGTCGAGCCGGCCATCCTGACCGCCATCGGCGGGCACGACCTCTTCGTCGACGACGTGCTGCGGTTCGCCGAGGAGGCGGCCGACCGGGTTCGTCGCGACCACGAGTTCTTCGTCGCCGACCACGCCCTGGGCGCCTTCACCAGCGTGGACGTCATCTACCGCTGAGGCCGGGACGGCGCCTGCCTCGACGCCGTCCCGGCGCCTGAACTGTCGCACCTCGAACGCGCGTTCGGGTCACGTCGCGGAGGCCGGGGTCGAGCACGATCGAGGGGCTGGTCGTGGACCGGGTGCTGGCCAGACGACGACCGCCGTCACCTCGACGTGTCCGCGTGCCGCCGTGTCGACATCCCGTCACGTCGACACGGCGGCGCCGTCGGCAGCACGGCCGGGCACCCGCCCAGGGGCGTTGCCTCGACCACCACCGGGCAGCAAGCTGACCTGGTGCACAGACGCCACTTCCTCGCCGCCGGAGCCGCGCTCGCCCTCGCCGGGTGCGGCTCCGGCACGGCGCGACGCGCGGACGGTCCGACGACGTCGGCGGCCACCTCGGCCCCGTCGTCCTCCCCCACGCCGGAGCCGACCCCGACCGAGGAGCCGCCACCCACCCCGGGAACGGCGGAGGAGATCCTGGCCCGCTCCACCGTCCCGGTGCTCTGCTTCCACCAGCTGCGCGAGCACACCGCCGAGGACAGCGCCTACGCCCGCAGCATCACCACACCGCCGGACGCCTTCCGTGCCCAGCTGAGCGCGCTCCGGGACGGCGGGTACACCCCGGTCTCCGCCCCCGCGCTCGTCGACCACCTGCAGTTCGGCACCCCGCTCCCCGACCGCGCCGTGCTGCTCACCTTCGACGACGGCTCGGCCACCCACGCCACCGTCGGGCTCCCGGTGCTGCGCGAGTTCGGCTTCCCCGGCGCGTTCTTCCCGATGACCGTGGTCCTGGACAAGCCGAACTGGCTCAGCAGCGACCAGCTGCGCGAGCTCGACGCCGCCGGGATGACGATCGGCGCGCACAGCTGGGACCACCAGCGGATGGACCGCATCTCCGGGGACCAGTGGGCCGAGCAGGTGGACCAGCCCCGGCAGACCCTGGCGGAGGTCCTCGGGCACCCGGTCGACCTCCTCGCCTACCCGCACGGCATGTGGAACGAGGAGACGCTCACCCACGTGGCGGCGGCGGGCTACCGGGCGGCGTTCCAGCTGGCCGATCCGACCGACCCGGCGCAGCCGTTGCTCACCATCCGCCGGATCATGCCCCCGCCCACCTGGGATGCCGCCACCCTGCTGGCCCACCTCGACGCCGACTTCTGACCGACGGGACGTACCAGGATGCCGAGCACGAACCAGCGCTTCGAGTGGTTCTCCGACTGGGTGGAGCAGCATCTGCTGCTGACGTTGACCGTCGCCTCCACCCCGGACCCGTCGACACGACGCCAGGCGCACCGGCCGCATCGTTCCTGCAGCTGCTGACCGGGGTGACGCTGACGCCGGCCATGCTGGAGGACCCACTGCCCTGCGCCACGTTGCCGGCCCCCGCGGGCTCGGGAGACAGGGACGCGCGAGGCGCGGCTCCCCTCGTGCCAGGGGTCCTGTTGCCGGACCCCACCCAGCACGGAGGTGCACCAGGCCGGTGACGCGCCGGCCACGCGCCGGACCGGGAGATCGCCAACGGCCTGTGCCCACCGTTGTGCGCTGGTCGTCGGTTGCCCCGCCGCAGACCCGCGTCCAGCGCACAACGGTGGACGAGGGCCGCGGCTACCGTGGGCGCGTGGCCCGGGTGGTGGTGATCGGCGCCGGGCTCGGCGGGCTGGCGGCCGCTGCCCGGCTCGCCGCGGCCGGCCATGCGGTCACCGTGCTGGAGCAGGCATCGGTGATCGGCGGGAAGCTCGGCTGGTTCGAACGCGACGGGCACGGCTTCGACACCGGCCCGAGCCTGGTCACCCTCCCCCAGGTCCTGCGCGACCTGTTCGCCGCCACCGGCGCCCCGCTGGACGACGTGCTGGAGCTCCAGCGGCTCGATCCGGCGGTCGCCTACCGCTTCGCCGACGGGACGGCGGTCGACGTCCCGGGCAGCCGCGAGCACATCCCCGCCGCGCTCGACGCCGCACTCGGCACCGGCACCGGCGCCCAGTGGGCGGCCCTGCTCGACCGGGCCGAGGCGATGTGGCGGGCCACCGAGCAACCGTTCCTGCGCTCTCCGCTGGCCGGCGCCGGCACCCTGCTCCGGCTGGCCCGGAACACCGCCGACCTGCGCACCATCGCCCCCGGCCGCACACTGCGCGGTCTGGGTGGGCGGTACCTGTCCGACCCGCGGCTGCGGATGCTGCTGGACCGCTACGCCACCTACTCCGGCTCCGACCCGCGGCAGGCCCCCGCGGCACTGCTCACCGTTCCGTACGCGGAGCAGGCCTTCGGCTCCTGGTACGTCCCCGGCGGCCTGCGCCGGCTGGTCGAGGCGGTGGCGCAGCGGGCCGTCGAGCGCGGCGCCACCGTGCGGACCGGCTCCCCCGTCGCCGAGGTGCTCGTCGAGGGCGGCCGGGCCGCCGGGGTGCGGCTGGCCGACGGCGAGCGGGTGCCGGCCGACGTCGTCGTCAGCAACGCCGACGCGACGGCCCTGTACCGCGAGCTGCTCCCCGCCACCACCCCGGCCCGCGGGCCGCGCGCCGCACTGCGCCGGGTCACACCGTCGTCGTCGGGCCTGGTGCTCCTGCTCGCCCTGCGCGGGCGCACCCCCGGCCTGGCCCACCACACCGTGCTCTTCCCGGCCGACTACGACGCCGAGTTCGACGCGCTGTTCGGGAGGCGGGGCCCGAAGCGGCCGGTCGAGGACCCGACCGTCTACGTCAGCGCGCCCGACGACCCGGCCACCCGGCCCGACGCCGACAGCGAGTCGTGGTTCGTGCTGGTCAACGCGCCGCGTCACGAACCGGGCAGCGGCGTCGACTGGACCGCCCCCGGGCTCGCCGACGCCCAGGCCGACCGGGTGCTCGACGTGCTGGCCGCCCGCGGGCTGGACGTGCGCGACCGGGTGCGCTGGCGGGTGGTGCGCACCCCGGCCGACCTGGAACGGGAGACGGCCAGCCCCGGCGGGTCGATCTACGGGACGTCGAGCAACGGCGCCCGCGCGGCGTTCCTGCGCCCGGGGAACGCCTCCCCGCTGCCGGGGCTGTTCCTCGTCGGCGGCTCGGCGCACCCCGGCGGCGGGCTGCCGCTGGTCACCCTCTCCGCGCAGATCGTCGCCGAGCTGGTGGGCCCGGCCTGAGCGCGGGACGCACTCGGTGGGCGGCCTAGTCCGAGACCTCGTCGGCCCCGTGTTCACCCGAGGATCGGACGATCCGCTCTGCCAGCGCCGCCTCCAGGCTCTCGACGACCAGGTAGACGACGCCCGCAGCGAAGGGCGCCACCGCCCAGATCGCGAGGTGGCTGAAGGTCGCGCCCAGGGCCGCGGCCGCGCCCAGGGCGGCCAGCACCGAGACGATGTTCATGCTCGTGCCCACCGCCAGCGTCCGGGTGCGGTGCTGGGGCATGGCCTGCCGGAAGCCCGCGGAGAGGAGGCCCTCCAGCAGGGTGAAGGACGCCACGGCACCGGTCGCGAAGAGGAAGACCCTCGGCAGGTCCGGCGACCCCTGGGTCACCTGGAGGATGCCGAACACCGCGGTGACCAGGATCGAGAAGCCGAAGGTGGTGCTCTCCCGGCCCACCGTGCTACGCATCGTCCGGATCAGCGGGTTGGTCTCGTTCTCCGCGTTCTCGTCCTGCCCCATCGGTATGCCCTGCTCCTCAGTCGTGTGCCCGGCGCGTCCTGCTCGGGCGGCTGTCCGGTCGTGGATCACCGGCCCTACCCGGCCTGCGCGGGAACCGCTCCTCCCGGACCGAACTGGGCCCCGGCGGACGACCGGCCCCGTGCGCGGCCCACCCGGGGCCACTAGGGTCAGCGCTACCTACAAACCACTAGGTAAGCGAGGACCCGTGGGCACCGACGCTCAGCACACCCCCTTCGACACCGCGGTGGCCGCCGTCCGCAGCGGGGCCGACGTCCAGACCGAGGCGCAGCGGCTGTTCGCCGAGCTGACCCCGGACGAGCGGCTCGGCCTGCTCGACGGCGACTGGGAGTTCTGGGACGGCTTCCTCGCGATGCTGACCGGCGGCTACAACACCGTGCCGATCCCGCACGGTGCCGTCGCCCGCCTCGGCATCCCCGGCACCCAGTTCGTCGACGGTCCGCGTGGCTGCGTCTCCGGCAACGGCACCGCCTTCCCCGTCTCCATGGCGCGCGGCGCCACCTGGGACCCCGAGCTCGAGGAGCGGGTCGGCCAGGTCATCGGCCGGGAGGTGCGCGCCGTCGGCGGCAACTTCTTCGGCGGCGTCTGCATCAACCTGCTGCGCCACCCCGCCTGGGGCCGGGCACAGGAGACCTACGGCGACGACCCGCACCACCTGGGCGAGATGGGCGCGGCGCTGGTGCGCGGCACCCAGCGGTACGTGATGGCCTGCGCCAAGCACTACGCGCTGAACTCGATGGAGAACGCCCGCTTCACCGTCGACGTCACCATCGACGAGGCCACCCTGCAGGACGTCTACCTGCCGCACTTCAAGCGCACCGTCGACGAGGGCGTGGCCGCGATCATGAGCGCCTACAACTCGGTCAACGGCGAGTGGGCCGGGCAGAACCGGCACCTGCTCACCGAGGTGCTGCGCGACCAGTGGGGCTGGGACGGGATCACCGTCAGCGACTTCATCTGGGGCCTGCGCGACGCCGGCGCCTCGCTCAACGCCGGCCTGGACCTGGAGGAGCCGTTCCGCCAGCAGCGCGCGCAGCACCTGCCCGGCCAGCTGGACGACGGCACCACCAGCTGGGAGCTGGTCGAGCGGTCCGGCGTCCGGATGATCGCGGCGATGCTGCGCTCCTACGCCGCCCGCGAGGACGGCGACTTCGGCCCCGCGCTCATGGCCGGCGACGACGCCCGTGCGCTGGCCCGCGAGGTCGCCGCCCGCGCCATGGTGCTGCTGCGCAACGAGCCGGTCGACGGCGCCCCGGTGCTCCCGCTGGACCCCGCGGCGGTCACGTCGATCGCGGTCATCGGCCGGCTGGCGACCGAGGTCAACCAGGGCGACCACGGCTCCTCCGACGTCCGCCCGCCCAGCAGCACCACGCCGCTGGAGGGCATCACCGCCGCCTTCCCCGGTGCCCGCATCACCCACGTCGCCGAGGACGACCCGGCGGCCGCGGCCGAGGCGGCCCGGCAGGCCGATGTCGCGATCGTCGTCGCCGGCTTCACCGCCGAGGACGAGGGCGAGTACGTCGGCTCGGACACCATGAACAACCCCGACCTGCTGGCGCTCTACCCGCCGCGCCCGGACGGCGTCCGGGCCACCGGCGACGAGGTCGTGATGACCGCCGGTGAGGGGTTCGGCGGCGACCGCGACTCGCTGCGGCTGCGCCCGGAGCACGAGGAGGTCATCCGGGCGACGGCGGCGGCCAACCCGCGCACCGTCGTCTCGATCGTCGCCGCCGGCCCGGTGCTCACCGAGACGTGGCGGCACGAGGTCCCGGCGGTCCTGCTGCAGTGGTACGCCGGCATGGAGGGCGGCCCCGCGCTCGGCGACGTGCTCACCGGCGCCGCCGAGCCGGCCGGCCGGCTGCCGTTCAGCGTGCCGACCAGCGAGGAGCACCTGCCCTTCTTCGACCGGGACGCCACCGCGATCACCTACGACCGGTGGCACGGCCAGCGGCTGCTGGACCGACTGGGCGTCGAGGCCGCCTACCCGCACGGGTTCGGGCTGTCGTACACGTCGTTCACGATCGGCGACGTGACCGCGGACGGGTCGACGGTCACCGCGACGGTGACCAACACCGGCGGCCGCGACGGCCGGCACGTCGTGCAGGTCTACGGCCGCACCCGCACCGGCGGCTACGCCGGCGAGCGGATGCTGGTCGGCTTCCGCAGCGTCGCCGTCCCCGCCGGGGGCTCGGTGACCGTCGAGGTCCCGGTGAGCCTGCTGGCGCTGGCCCGCTGGGACGACGACCGGCACGAGCGGGTGCTGCCCGAGGTCACCGACGTCGAACTGCAGGTGGGCGCGCACGCGACCGACCCGCAGGCCGTCGTCCTCCCGCTTGGTTGAGGCCCGCCCGCGCGGACCGGGCAGCCGGTGGACGCCGGAGCAGCGCCGCCGGCAGATCCTCGACGAGGCCACCCGGATCGTCGGGCAGCGCGGCTTCTACGGGTTCAGCGTGCAGGCGGTCGCCGACGCGTGCGGGCTGACCGTCGCCGGGTTGCTGCACCACGTCGGCTCGAAGGAGCAGCTGCTGGTGGCGCTGCTGGAGGACCGGGACCGCCGGGACGCCGCCGCCGTCGCCGGCGAGCTCGGCGCGGGGCTGGACGACCTGGACGGCTCCTCGCCGGCCGAGACGCGGGCGGTGCTGCGGGCGGTCGTCGTCCGCAACACGACGCAGCCGGAGATCGTCCGGCTGTACTCGATGCTGCGCACCGAGTCGCTGTTCGCGGGGCACCCCGCGCACGGGTACTTCCGCGACCGGGACGCCCGGGTGCTGGCCACCCTCACCCGGCTGGTCACCGGGCACGTCGGGCACCCCGGGTCCACCGCCCGCCAGCTGCTCGCGGTCATGGGCGGCCTGGAGGAGCAGTGGCTGCGCACGCCGGCCGAGGTCGACCTGGTGCAGGAGTGGGAGCGCGCCGTCGCACGGCTGCTGCCCTGAACGCGCCGGGGGGGGGGGGGGGGGGGGGGGGGGGGGGGGGCGGGGGGGGGGCCCCCCCCCCCCCCCCCCCCCCCCGACGCAACGGCTCAACGCAGGCCGGGTACGGCCATTGGCCGCGGTGCGACG
>NZ_JBJHAH010000039.1:0-35970 GCF_054050915.1 Modestobacter sp. SYSU DS0875
CCCCCCCCCCCCCCCCCCCCCCCCCCCCCCCCCCCCCCCCCCCCCCCCCCCCCCCCCCCCCCCCCCCCCCCCCCCCCCCCCCCCCCCCCCCCGCTGCCGTCGTCGGGCCCTCTCGCCGTGGTGGCCGACGCCCGTCCGCCGACCCGGCCTGGCCCCCTGCGTGACCGGCCCGCCGACCCACCCGAGAGCGAGGCCCGATGACCAGGACGCCAGGCACCCGGCCCCACGCCGGATCGAGCTCGCCAGGCCGGGCGGGCGGCCTCGCCTCGCTGATGCGGCCGGTGAACGCCGTCGTCGAGCGGTACATCCCCAGCGCGCTGGTCTTCGCCGTCGTGCTGACGTTCGTCGTGGCCGCGCTGGCGCTGCTCCTCACCGATGCCGGCCCGATCGAGGTCCTGGACGGCTGGGGCGACGGGCTGTCGGGGCTGCTGGCCTTCATGACCCAGATGGCGCTGATCCTGCTGCTCGGGCACACGCTGGCCAACACCGGGCCGGTGCGGCGGCTGCTGACCCGGCTGGCCGCCGTACCCCGGACGGCGCTGCAGGCCTACCTGTACGTCTTCGTGATCGCGGCGCTGGCCTCGCTGATCACCTGGGGGCTGGGCCTCGTCGTCGGTGCGCTGCTCGCCCGCGAGCTCGCCGTCCAGGGCCGGGAGCGAGGCCTGCGCCTGCACTTCCCGCTGCTGGTGGCCGCCGGCTACTCCGGCTACGTCATCTGGCACATGGGCTACTCCGGCTCCGGGCCGCTCACCGCCGCGACCGAGGACTCCTTCCTCGCCGAGACGCTGGGCGGAACCGTCCCGGTCAGCGAGACGATCTTCACCTGGTGGAACATCACCGCCGCCGTGGCCACCATCCTGGTCGTCGGCCTCGCGCTGGCCGCGGTCGCACCCCGCGGCGGTGATCGGGTGGTCGAGCTCCCGGCCAGCGTGCGCGACTCCGACGCCGTGCCGCTGGACGACGAGGTGGTCACCCCGGCCGACCGGGTCGACGGCAGCCGACTGCTGACCACCCTGGTCGGCCTGGCCCTGGCCGCCTACCTGGTGCACCACTACGCCGACGGCGGCACCGCCACCCTCGACATCGTCAACTGGACGTTCCTGGCGCTGATCTTCCTGCTGGTCCGCAACCCGTTCGAGCTCATCGCGCTGGTGAAGAACGCCGCCGCCAACGTCGGGGAGATCCTGCTCCAGTTCCCGCTGTACGCCGGGATCATGGGGATCATGTCGACGACCGGCCTGATCGCCGTCTTCTCCGACGCCGTCGTCGACATCGCCTCCCCGGCGACGTTCGGGCTGCTGGCCTTCCTCTCCGCCGGGGTGGTCAACTTCTTCGTCCCCTCGGGTGGCGGGCAGTTCGCCGTCCAGGGCCCGGTCATGCTCGACGCCGCCCAGAGCCTGGGGGTCGACCCAGCGGTCGCGATCATGGCGGTCGCCTACGGCGACCAGTGGACCAACATGATCCAGCCGTTCTGGGCCCTGCCGGTGCTGGCCATCGCCGGGCTCAAGATGCGCGACATCCTCGGCTACACGACGGTGACGCTGATCGCGTCAGGCCTGGTCTTCGGCACCGTGACGCTGCTGCTGGGGCTGCTGGCCTGACCGCCGGGACGGGTCGCCGGCCCGTTCACCGACTCCTCACAGCGCGGCCACGGAGGCGCCGGCCACCGGCTGTCTCCCCGCGACACGGTCGGCCGGTCAGCTCCACCGCCCGAGCCAGGGAGAGCCCCCGTGCACCGTCCGTCCCGCCGTGCCGCCTTGACCCTCACCGCCGCCGGTCTGCTGACCGCGGTCGCCGTCCCGGCCGTCGCCGGCACCGCCCCCACCGTGCCGCAGGGCAACGGAACCCAGCAGGCACAACTCGTCGGACGCTCCGTCCTGCCGTCGGCCACGTTCGGCGAGCAGGTCCCCTCCGGCGCCCTGGCCAACCCGGCCAACGGCGTGACCCCGCCGTTCGCGGCCCAGCCGATCCAGGGTTTCTCCGGCCTGCTGAAGGACGGCGACGACTGGCTGGTGCTGGAGGACAACGGCTACGGCACCAAGGCCAACAGCGGTGACTTCCTGCTGCGCGTGGTCAAGCTGCGGATCGACACCACCACCCAGCGGACGACGGTGCTCGACGGCGGCTTCAGCCTGTCCGACCCCGACGAGAGGCTGCCCTTTCCGCTGACCCGCAGCGACCGACGGCTCACCGGCGCGGACCTCGACCCCGAGTCGTTCCAGCGGATGCCCGACGGCACCTTCTGGATCGGCGAGGAGTTCGGTCCCAGCCTGGTGCACGTCGACGCGCAGGGCCGGGTGCTCGCCGCACCCGTCCAGCCCGACGGCGTCCGCTCCCCCGACGCGTGGAACCTGGACGGTGCCGCCCCGACGCTGGGCTCGAGCAGGGGCTTCGAGGGGATGGCCCTCGGCGTCGACGGGCACACGCTCTACCCGATGCTGGAGGGCGCGGTCGCCGGTGACGACCCGGCCACCCGGCGCATCTACCGCTTCGACACCACCACCGGCCGCTACACCGGGCTCAAGGCGAAGGTGAAGTTCGAGGTCCCGAACAACGCCCTGGGCGACATGGTGGCGCTGGACCAGAACCGCTTCCTCATCCTGGAGCGGGACGGCGGCCAGGGGCCGACCGCCCAGCTCAAGGCCGTGTACCTGATCGACACCCGGGACATCGACCGGGACGGCTACGCCGACAAGCGGCTGCTCGCCAACCTGATGGCCATCCCGGACCCGCAGGGCGTCGGCGGCACCGCGGGCGGCTACTTCACGTTCCCGTTCGTCACCATCGAGCAGATCGCCGTCCTGGACGACCACCGCATCATCGTCGGCAACGACAACAACTACCCGGGCTCGGCCGGGCGCACCGCCGGCGTGCCCGACGACAACGAGCACGTCGTCATCCAGGTCGACGAGGACCTGCAGGTGGACCCGGCGCTGGCCGCGATCAACGCCCGCGGCCGCCGCTGACCACCACGACCGCGGCGCCCCCACCCGCGCGGGTGGGGGCGCCGTCGTCCGTCAGGTGATCGTCAGGCGGCCTGGCTGCCCTGGTTCCAGGCGGCGCCCTGGAGCTGCCGGCGGATCTTCGGGCCCCCGGTGGTCATCTTGTAGAGCTTCGCCACCTGGGCCGGGGCGTTCGCCGGGGTGGTCTCGGCCAGCCAACCGTTGGGCAGCGACAGCCGGAGCACCTTGTGCCAGGCCGACGCGACCTGACGCGGCAGCGACGCGGTGTGGTACCGCAGGCCGTAGCGGGCGAACAGATCGCGGATCTGCGGGGCGATCTCGGCGTACCGGTTGCTCGGCAGGTCGGGGAACAGGTGGTGCTCGACCTGGTGGGAGAGGTTGCCGGTCATGATGTGCATGGCCTTGCTGCCGGAGATGTTGGCCGAGCCGAGCATCTGGCGCAGGTACCACTCACCGCGGGTCTCCCCGTCGATGGACTTCTTCTCGAAGGTCTCCACGCCCTCCGGGAAGTGCCCGCACATGATCACCGAGTGCGACCACAGGTTGCGCACCACGTTGGCGGTGAAGTTGGCCGCCAGGGTGGGCAGGAACGACGGCCCGGACAGCGCCGGGTGGACGACGTAGTCCTTGGTCATCTGCTTGCCGATCTTCTTCAACACCTGCTTGCCGCGGGCGCGGAAGCCGGGGTCGGCCCGCCGCTCCTTGGTGGCCAGGTTCTTGCCCAGCTCCAGGTCGTAGGCGGCGATGCCGTACTCGAAGAAGCAGGCGTTGACGAAGTTCCACACCGGCTGGAGCAGGTACATCGGCACCCAGCGCTGGTCCTCGTCGACGCGCATGATGCCGTAGCCGAGGTCGTTGTCCTTGCCGATGACGTTCGTGTACGTGTGGTGCAACTCGTTGTGCGAGTGCTTCCACTGCTCGGCCGGGCTGGCCATGTCCCACTCCCACGTCGTGGAGTGGATCTTCGGGTCGCGCATCCAGTCCCACTGCCCGTGCAGGATGTTGTGCCCGATCTCCATGTTCTCCAGGATCTTGGCCACTGACAGGCCGACGGTGCCGAGCACCCAGGCCGGCGGGAACTTGGAGAACAGCAGCACCGCCCGGCTGCCCAGCTCGAGCTTGCGCTGGACGTCGATCACCCGGCGGATGTAGGCGGCGTCGGACTCGCCGCGGCTGTCCATCACGCCCTGACGGATGGCATCGAGCTCACGCCCGATCGCCTCGATGTCCTCGGGGGTCAGGTGGGCGACGGGGTTGTCGGGCTTCTTCTGCAGGACGGTCACGAGGTGGCTCCTCCGGAGTGCTCGGTCGGGTGGGTCAGTGGTCGATGTCGCAGGCGCCGGCGGCGGCGCTGATGCAGGTCTGGACGAGCACGCCGTCGCCGGGGGCGGCGACGGTCAGCTCGCCGTTGCGCAGATCGCGGACGGCGCCCTCGCGCAGCGGCAGGACGCAGCCGTAGCAGATGCCCATCCGACAGCCGCTCGGCATGAGCAGGCCGGCCTCCTCCGCGGCGTCGAGGATCGGGGTCGAGCCGTCGACCTCGATGTCCCGGCCGGACTTCGCGAAGGAGACGGTGCCGCCCTCACCGGTGACCAGCACGCGAGGGCGGAAGCGCTCGGTGTAGAGCCGGTCGGCGATCCCCTCGGTGGCCCAGTGCTCCTCCAGCGCCTCCAGCAGCCCGATCGGCCCGCACGCCCAGGTCGACCGCTCGGCCAGGTCGGGCACGAGGTCGGCCAGGGCCGGGGCGTCGAGCAGCCCGTCGGTCGCGGTGTGGCGCTCGACCAGCCGGATCCGGCCGGCAGCCGCCAGCTCCCGCAGTTCCCGGCCGAAGATGACGTCGTCGGCAGTGGGCGCGGAGTGCACCAGGACGACGTCTTCGTGCTCGTCGACGTGGTTGCGCAGGATGCCCATCACCGGCGTGATCCCCGAGCCGGCGGTGACGAACAGCGCCTTGGCCGGCCGCTCCGCCGGGAGCACGAAGTCACCGGTGGCCTGGTCGAGCTGGACGATCGTGCCGGGCTCGGTGCGGTGCACCAGGTGGTTGCTGACCTTGCCGTCCGGGATCGCCTTGACCGTCACGGTGAAGCAACCGTCGGCCCGGCCGAGCACCGAGGTGATCGAGTAGGCCCGCCACAGCCGCACGCCCTCGACGTCGACGCCGAGCCGGACGTACTGGCCGGGGGTGTGCGGCAGCCAGTCCCGGCCGGGGCGGATCACCAGGGTCGCGGCGTCCCGGGTCTCGCGGTGCACCGCCTCGATGCGGCCGCGCAGCGCGGCGCCGGAGCGCAGCGGGTCGACGAGGTCGAGGTAGTCGCTGGGCAGCAGCGGCGTCGTGACCAGCTCGGCCAGCTTGAGCGCGCGGTCACGCAGCGTCGTCAGGACCGGACGGGCGGTGCCCGGGCGCGGGACGGTGGCTGTCATGAACTGAGTCTTTCCCAGCCTGGCGATCAATCACCTGTGCGCCGGACGTGAATCGGGCGGTACCTTCTGTTCCCTGAGGACAAAGGAGGACGGCGATGGCCGAGCAGTCGCCACCCACCATCCCCGCGGCGGCGGCACCGGCCATCGGGGAGCCGATCACCTTCCCGCCCGCTGTCGTCGCCGCCATGCTCGCCGAGCTGCCGAGGGTCGCCGAACGCACCGTGGCCAGCATCGTGGTCGAGGTGCCCAGCTACGCGGGGGCGTTCGCCGGGGAGATGGGCCAGGCCATCCAGCGCGCGGTCCAGGTCGCCCTGGGCGGGTTCCTGGAGCTGGCCACCGACGGCGGCGGTGTCGACGCGAGCCGGCCGATCGCGCCGGCGTTGGCCGGGGCCTACGCCCTGGGCCGGGGAGAGGCACGCAGCGGCCGGTCGATGGACGCGCTGCTGTCGGCCTACCGGGTGGGTGCCCGGGTCTCCTGGCGGCACATGAGCGAGACCGCGGTGGCCGCCGGCCTCGACGTCGCCTCGCTGGCGCGCTTCGCCGAGCTGGTGTTCGCCTACATCGACCAGCTCTCGGCCGCCAGCGTGGCCGGCCACGCCGACGAGCTGGCCACCAGCGGGCGGGTGCGCCAGCACCACCTGGAGCGGCTCGGTGCGGTGCTCCTGGCCGGCCGTCCGCTGCACGACCTGACCGCGGCCGCCGAGCGGGCCGACTGGTCACCGCCGCGGACCCTCACCGCCGTCGTGCTGCCCGAGCCCCGGGCCCGCGGTGCCCTCGCGCTGCTGGACGGCCGCACGCTGCAGGTCACCGAGGAGGCGGCCGGCCCCGGGGGTGAGGAGGAGCGCGCCGTCCTGCTGGTGCCCGACGCCGGAGGCCGGGCCCGCCCGGGCCTGCTCCGCCTGCTGGAGGGGCACGAGGCCGCCGTCGGCCCAGCTCGGCCCTGGCACGACGTCGCGGCGTCCCACCGACGGGTGCTGCGTGCGCTGCGCCTGGGGCCGCCGCCACGGGGGAAGGCACCGCTGGACACCGAGGCGCGCCTGGTCGAGCTGGTGCTGCGCGCCGACGAGGAGGCGCTGACCGACCTGCGCGCCGCCGTGCTGGCTCCGCTGGAGGAGGTGACGGCGGCGACCCGGGAGAAGCTCGTCGCCACCCTGCGGTCCTGGCTGCTCCACCACGGCCGCCGGGAGCGGATCGCCGCGCAGCTGTTCGTCCACCCGCAGACCGTCCGCTACCGGATGGGGCAGCTGCGCCAGCTGTTCGGCGACCGGCTGGAGGACCCGGCCACGGTGCTGCAGCTGACGCTGGCGCTCGGCTGCGCACCCGAGGAGCCCGACAGCTGACAGGCTGGGCCGGTGACCCGCTGGCCCGCGACCCCCGCGCCCGATGCCCTCGGCGCCGTGGTGCACGGCCCGGTGCTGCTCGCCCGCTCCCCCGGCATCGCCGCCGGCCTGCGCTGCGTGTTCGCCCATCCCGGCGGACTGCACCTGCCGATGGTGGTGCACGCGGTGGGGGTGCAGGCCGAGGCGGCCGGGCGGCGCACCTTCCCCCGGCCGGGGGCGGAACGGCAGCCCTGGTCCGGCCTGCTGGTCCGCCTCACCGTGGACGACGTGACCGGGCCCGCCGATCCGGTCGGGCCGACCTCCAGCGGCAGCATCGACTCGTTCCGCTCGGAAGGGTCCTACTGGGCAGGCGCCCTGCCACGCGACGGCCGGCTGACCCTCACCGTCGGCTGGCCGGCGGCCGGGCTGGCGGAGACCACCACGGTGCTGCACCTCGGGCCGCTCGACGACGTCGCTGACCGGGTCGTGTCCCTGCTCTGAGGCGCCTGCCCGGAGGCCGGGTCACGCGGCTCGGCCCAGGCGGGCCAGCACCCGGGTCGTCCGGTCCGCGCCCGGCGGCGGCTCGACGGCGGGGGCGCAGATGCCGTCCAGGTACAGCGCCTCGCCGAATCCGTCCGCGCCCTGCTCGATGCGGTCCAGCTCCGCCTCGGTGAGCGCGGCGTCCAGGCCGGTGGCCCGGGCGACGTCCCAGCGGTGCACCACCATGTCCCACACGTAGAACTGCTCGAAGGTCGCGCCGATCGTGGTGGGCCCGAAGAAGCCGTCGTACCCGCGGCCGACCACCTCGTCGTCGGCGACCAGCTCGGCCACCCGCCACGTGTGGGCGGCCCAGGCGCCGGCCGGGTCCCCGGCCAGGTCCGGCACCGGGCCGACGTCCAGCCCGTGGCCGGCGAAGAGCTCGCGTTGCGTGTCCACCAGGTGCGCGACGACGTCCCTCGCCGTCCACCCCGCGCACGGCGAGGGGCTGGCCCACGCCTCCGCGGGGACGTCGGCGAGCAGGGCGGACAGCGATGCCGCAGCGGCGGCGTGGGCTGTGGCGGTGGGGTTCGGGGCGGTCGGGTCCGAGGCGGTGGGGTTCGGGGCGGTGGGGTTCGGCGCGGTGGTGTCCATGGCCGCAGCCTGGCCGGGTGCGGCAGGCTGCGTCTTGATGAAAGCCGACAGCGGACCGACGCGGCTGGACCTGGTCGAACGGGCGCACCTCAGGGAGCCCGGCGACGCCTCGCACGCCATGTACCGGTACGAGCCGGACCCGGCCGTGCGTGGGCTGCTGCGCCGGTTCTGGATCCCGGTCTGGTCGGTGCCGCCGGGCCGGGAGGCGGTGCAGCGGGTGCTGCAGTACCCGGTGTCCCTGCTGGTCGTCGCCGACGGGTACGCCCGGTTCTACGGGGTCACCACCGGGCTGTCGACCACCACGCTGGCCGGCGACGGCTGGGCGGTCGGCGTGATGTGCACGCCCGCCGCCGGCACGCTGCTCACCGGCACGTCGATGGCCGAGTTCACCGACCGGTACGTCGACCTGCCCGACGTCCTCGGTCCGGGAGGTGTCGCGCTGGTCGACCGGGTCCGGACGGCGATGGCCGCGGACCCGCACGCCGGACGCGCCCACGCGACCGCGATGGCCGCGTTCACCGACACGGTGCGCCCCCGTCTGCCGGTGGACGCCGAGGGCGAGCTGGTCGACCGGGTGGTCGCCTTCGTCGAGGAGTGCTCCGACGTGCTCCGGGTGGCCCAGGTGCACGCGGAGTTCGGGCTGTCCGAGCGGGCCCTGCAACGGCTGGTCCACCGCCGCCTCGGCCTGACCCCCAAGTGGCTGATCCAGCGTCGCCGGCTGCAGGAGGCCGCCGAACGGCTGCGCGCCGGCGGAACGACGCTGGCCGAGACGGCCGCGGTGCTCGGCTACGCCGACCAGGCGCACTTCGTGCGCGACTTCTCCCGGGTCACCGGCACCACCCCCGGCCGGTTCGCCGCCGGCCACCGGGCCTGAGCGTGGTCAGCCGCGCAGCGCCCGGGTGACCTTCCGGACGCCGAGGACCGCCCCCGCGGCGCCGGCGACCCAGGGCCCCGCCACGAGCACCGGGTCGAGCAGCTGGTGGCGCTTGTCGGAGCGGCCCGACCGGGACCGCAGGCCACCGTGCGTGGCCTCCGCACGGACGCCGGTCGCCGGCACGTCGGGGCGTGCGGAGGCGAACGACCGCAGGTGGCTGCCCCAGGCGTCGACCCGGTCCCCGGCGATGAGCAGCAGCCAGTGCGCCAGCCGGCCCTCGCCGAACCGCTCGTAGGCCAGCCCGCGGATCGCCCCGGACACGCCGTGCAGCGGCTGCGCGGTGCCGAACACCGGGGTCACGAAGGCGTGCTCGATCGACCGCTCCCGCGCCTCGCCGCCCGGCTGCCGGTCCGGGAAGTCCCAGTGGGCGCCGGTGTCGGCCGGGTACTGCAGCTTCGGCGACGAGGGCCGGTCGGCCGGGTCGAGGTCGACGCCCCAACCCGGGATGCGTGCGCGCAGCTCCTCCCGGCTCGGCGGTGGGGTGCGCTTGTCGCGGACGTAGGGGCTGGGGACATCGGCGGGCTCGGGGCTGCGCTCGGTCATCGTGGTCGCTCCCTCAGTTCGCGTTCGGCACGATCAGCGGCTTGATGCAGCCGTCGAGCTTGGCCGAGAAGACGTGGTAGGCCTCGGGGATCTCCTCCAGCGGGAAGCGGTGGGTGACCATCTGCCGCGGGGTCAGGTGACCGTTGCGCACGTGCTCGAACATCCGGGGCCACTGCCGCTTCACCGGCGTCTGGTTCATCCGCAGGGTGAGGCCCTTGTTCATCGCATCGCCGAACTTCACCGCGTTGGGGACCGGGCCGTAGGCACCCACCACCGAGATGGTGCCGCCCTTGCGCGCGGAGTCGATCGCCCAGTTCAACGCCGTCGGCGACCCGCCCTGCAGCTTGAGCTTGGGCCCGGTCAGCTGCTGGGCGAGGTTCCCGTCGGCCTCCGCGCCGACCGCGTCGATGACGACGTCGGCGCCGAGGAAGTCGGTCTGCCGCTTCAGCTCGACCACGACGTCGTCGACCTGGTCGTAGTCGAGGGTTTCGGCGTAGGCCATCTCCCGGGCCTTGGCCAGCCGCTCGGGGAGGTGGTCGACGACGATGACCCGGCCGGCACCCATCAACCAGGACGACTGCGCGGCGATCAGCCCGACCGGCCCGGCGCCCAGGACCACCACCGTGTCCCCCTCGGTGATCTCACCGAGCTGGGCGCCGAAGTACCCCGTGGCGGCGGCGTCGGTCAGCAGCACGGCGTCCTCGTCGTGCATCCACTCCGGGATGCGCACCGGTCCGACGTCGGCGAAGGGCACCCGCACGTACTCGGCCTGCCCGCCGTCGTAGCCGCCGGTGGTGTGCGAGTAGCCGTAGATGCCCCCGACCGCGGTGGCGTTGGGGTTCACGTTGTGGCAGTTGGAGTACAGGCCGCGGGCGCAGTACCAGCAGGAGCCGCAGAAGATGTTGAACGGCACCATCACCCGGTCGCCGACGGCCAGGTTCTCGACCGAGGAGCCGACCTGCTCGACCACGCCGATGAACTCGTGGCCGAAGGTGTGCCCGATCCGGGTGTCCGGCATCAGCCCGTGGTAGAGGTGCAGGTCCGAACCGCAGATCGCGGCCAGCGTCACCCGGACGATCGCGTCGTTGGGGTGCTCGATGCGGGGCATCTCCTTCTCCTCGACCCGCAGCTTGTACGGCCCTCGATAGGTCATCGCCCGCATCGGTCCTCCTGAGCTCGCGCGCCACTGGTGCGTGGCCTGGGGACTGTCCACTTCCGGGGCCCGCCAACCCTCCGTGGCACTCCCGCGCCACCGGCCGCGCGGCCCGAGTGGCAGCGCACCGCCCACGGCACCAGAGTGAGGGAGGTCCGTGCCGGGCCGGCCACCGCCGGTCACCGGCGCGGGCGGCGCCGGCCCGGGGGTCGGCGTCCGGTGTGTCCGTTCACGGGGGAGGACGGGGAACTGTCATGACGCTCTACGAGCGGCTGGGCCAGGACGTCGGCATCCGCACCGCCGTCGACGACTTCTACCGGCGGGTGGTGGCCGACCCGGATCTCGCCGGGTACTTCGAGGGCGTCGACATGCCCCAGCTGCGCCGTCACCAGACCGCCTTGCTGGTGCAGGTCACCGGCGGGCCGGTCGAGTACTCCGGCCGCGAGCTGGCCGCCGGGCACGAGGGCCTCGGCATCACCGCCGACGCCTTCGACCGGGTGGTCGGCCACCTCGTCGACACGCTCACCGACCTCGGGGTGGCCGGCGAGGACATCGGCCAGGTCGGGGCCGCACTGGGCGCGCACCGCGACGAGATCGTCACCGAGCCCGCGCCGGCCGGCTGAGCCGGCGTCCCGAGGAGACGCCTGTGGACATCCCCGCGATGCGGGCCAGCTTCGCCAAGGCCGCCGCGCACGGCGACGAGGTGCCGCTGTGGTTCTACTCCCACCTGTTCCTGACCCACCCCGAGACCCGGGAGATGTTCCCGGTCTCCATGGCGCACCAGCGCGACCGACTCTTCGCCGCCCTGGGTGAGGTGGTGGCGCGGGTCGACGACCTGGACTCGCTGGTGCCGATCCTGCAGCAGCTGGGCCGTGACCACCGCAAGTTCGGCGCCGTCGCCGCGCACTACCCCGCGGTCGGCGCGAGCCTGCTGGCCACGCTGGAGCACTTCGACGACGAGTGGGACGACGCCCTCGCCGCCGACTGGACGGCGGCCTACCAGCTGATCGCGCAAGTGATGCTGGAGGCCGCCGACGACGCCGACGACCAGCCGCCGTGGTGGGAGGCCGAGGTGGTGGCGCACGAGCGGCGCACCATCGACGTCGCCGTGCTGACCCTGGCCCCGCGCCAGCGCCTGGACCACCTCCCCGGGCAGGCGGTCTCCGTGGAGTCCGACCTGCGCCCCCGGCTCTGGCGCTGGTACTCCCCCGCCAACGCGCCGCGCCCGGACGGCTCCCTGGAGCTGCACGTGAAGGCCCGCGACGGCGGCCCGCTGAGCACCGCGCTGGTGCGGCTGGCCCGCGTCGGCGAGGTGGTGCGACTGGGCCCGCCGGTCGGGCAGCTGACCCTGGACACCGACTCCGACCGTGACCTGCTGCTGGTGGCCGGGGGTACCGGGCTGGCGCCGCTGAAGGCGATCGTCGACCAGGTGGCCCGCACCGGCCCGGCCCGGCGGGTCGACCTGTTCGTCGGGGCCCGCACCGAGGACGACCTCTACGACCGCGCGGACCTGCACCGGCTGACCCAGGAGAACCCCTGGCTGACGGTGACCGAGGCCGTCTCGCATGACAAGACCTCGACGGTGGAGCACGGAGACGTCGCCGACGTCGTCCTCCGGCACGGACCGTGGACCGGGCGGGATGCCTACGTGGCGGGCAACCCGGCCATGGTCGAGGACACCGTGACCCGGCTGCACGCCGCGGGTCTGGCGATGAGCCGGATCCGCACCGAGGTGTTCGCCGCCAGCCGACAGAGCCCGACCCTCGATGGGAAGGTGACCGAATGACCACCAGTGAGCAGGCTCCCGGGTCCCCGACCGGCGGCCCCGACCACCGGCTCACCCCGGACGACGTGCGCAGCGCACGGTTCTCGCACGGCTCCCTGCTGCACCCGGGGTACACCGAGGCGGAGGTCGACGGCTTCGTCGACGTGGTCGCCGAGGAGGTCGCCCGGCTCAGCGGCGAGAACGACCAGCTGCGCGCCCAGCTGGCCCACCTCGAGGCACAGCTGAACGAGGCCGCCGCCCGGCCCTCCCCCAGCGACCAGGCCGTCGGCATCCTGGCGACCGCGCAGCGGACCGCCGACGCCTACGTCGCCGAGGCGGAGGAGTTCAGCCGGCAGATGACCGCCGAAGCACGCGCCCAGTACGAGGAGCACCTCGGCCAGGCGCGGGACAAGGCGGGCGCGATCATCCAGGCCGCGCAGGAGGCCGCCACCCGGGTCGTCGGCGACGCTCCCCGCCCGTCCGCCGGCCAGCCGGAGACCGAGCAGCTGCAGGAGCAGATCGCCTACCTGCGCGCGTTCGGGCAGGCGACCCGCACCCAGCTGCGCGCCTACCTGGAGGCGCTGCTGGCCGACGTGGAGAAGGAGTGGGGCGCCGCCCACCCGGCGGGCCTGCCCCCGGTGCCCCGGCCGGCCGCGGACCAGCGGGCCGAGGCCCCGGGGGCAGCCCCGCCGGCGACCTTCGTCGCCAACGCGGCGGCCTCGGCACCGGGCGACCGGAACTCCTGACGGTCCTGCCCGGGACGATGCCGTCCCGGGCACGCCCCGCCCTCCGGGGAGGACCTGCGCCCCGGGGACGACCTGCGTGCAGGCCGTCCCCGGGGCGCCCGGTCAGCTGCCGACCCGCCCGCCGTCGGTGCGGTAGACGACCGCCACGCTGGGGCGCGGGTAGCCCCGCTCCGGCAGCCGGTCCGGCCAAGTGCTGGACGGGCTCTCCCGGGTCGAGCCGGTGGTCTCACCCGGGTGCTGCACCGACACGAACACCGACCGCCCGTCCGCCGGGATCTGCGGGCCGCTGCACTCCGCGCCGAGCGGGACGGTGAGGAACGCCTTGAGATGTCCGCGCTCCGGCCCCGCCGTCGGCACCGCGAACAGCCCGTCGTTCGTCCCGGCGAAGGTGCCGGCCTCGCGGTTCCGCGTGGACAGCACGTTCCCGTCGGTGGAGATCCACAGGTTCCCGGCAGGGTCGAACTCGACGTTGTCCGGGCACGAGATCGCGCTGACCGCCGACTTGTCGTAGCCGGCGAAGTAGGTGCCCGGGGTCTCCGGGTCACCGGCCACGATGAACACCCGCCAGTAGAAGTCGTCCCCGGCGATCCCGTCGGTCTCCAGCCACTCCAGCACGTGGCCGTTGCGGTTGCCGGCGCGCTCCTCGTAGGTCCCGTCCTCGAGGTCGAAGGCGAAGGACCGGGCGACCGGGTTCGGCTCGTCGGCCTCCTCCCGCCGCGAGTTGTTGGTGAGCGCGGCGTAGACCCGGCCGTTGACCGGGTTGACCTGGATGTCCTCGGGCCGGTCCATCCGGGTGGGCACCTTCGCCGGGTCGACGACGACGGGGGCCGCCGGGTCGGGGAAGTCGCCGTTGGCGTCCAGCTGCTTGCCGAGCCGGTCGGCGGCCAGCCGGGTGAAGGTGAGCACCCAGGGCACCGACTTGCCCGGGATCATCGACTGCCCGTCCTTCACCAGCGGGATCCACTGGCCGGTGCCGTCGAACTCGCCGTCGGCCGGCAGCGTGGCGAGGCCGTCGATCTGCTCCGGCTGGGAGTCGCCGGTGAAGCGCGCGACGTAGAGGTCGCCCTCCTCCAGCAGGGTCAGGTTGTGCGCCCGCGAGGCGCGGTCGTGACCGGGCCGATAGCGCTTCTTCGAGACGAACTTGTAGATGTAGTCGAACCGCTCGTCGTCGCCGGAGTAGGCGACGACGCGCCCGTCCTCGGCGATCTGCACGTTGGCCCCCTCGTGCTTGAACCGCCCCATCGCCGTGCGCTTCTTCGGGGTCGAGGTCGGGTCGTAGGGGTCGAGCTCGACCACCCAGCCGAAGCGGTGCACCTCGTTCGGCTCCTTCGCCAGGTCGAACCGCGGGTCGATCTTCTCCCAGCCGCGCACCGGGGCGTCCTCGGCGCTGACGCCGTAGCGGCCCAGCTGGAGCTCCCGCGGGTCCTCCGCGATCGGCGCCGTCGTGCCGAAGTACTGGTTGAAGTTCTCCTCGCCGTGCAGGGTCGTGCCCCAGGGGGTCTCCCCACCCGCGCAGTTGTTCAGCGTCCCCAGGACGGTGCGTCCTTCCGGGTCCGCCGTGGTCCGCACGTACTCCGAGCCGGCGACCGGCCCGGTCAGCTCGATCGGGGTCGTCGCCGTGATGCGGCGGTTGCGCTTGCCCCACCGGTCGGGCAGCCAGTTGCCCGAGTCGCCGTCCCGGGCCACCTCGACCACCGAGATGCCGTGCGCCATCATCGCGATGCGCTTCTGCTCGTCGGTGGTGGGCGCCGCCTCGTCGGCGACGCCGGCGAACATGAGCTGCTCGTTGGTGTACTCGTGGTTGACCACGAGCAGCGCCCGGCGGTCGTCCCGGCCGAGGGGCAGCCAGCCGATGTAGTCGCAGTTGTAGCCGAACTGCTTGGCCTGGGCCTCGGGCGTCTGGGCGTCGACGTCGAACTCCGGGGCGTCCCACACGACCGGGTCGCCCCAGCGCAGCACCACCGAGTACTCGTAGCCGGCGGCGGTGACCAGCTCGTCGAGCAGGTTCTGCTCCACCGGCTCGAAGGTCAGCGACGCGTCGGCCGGCGGCTGCCAGTGACCGGCACCGGGCATCCGTCGGTCGCCGGCCAGCGCGGGCTGCAGCGGGGCGGCGACCACCAGCAGGGCGCCGGCTCCCGCGCCCTTGAGCATGGTGCGCCGGCTGAACGCGGACTGGACGACGTCGGTGAACGTCGGGTTGTCCGTCTGGTTGGGCACCGCCGCGTCGCATGCGTTGCCGCACTTGTAGTGGCAGGTGGCGTGGCTGCGGCTGCCGTGCCGGACCTCGTCGAGGAAGGGCAGCAGGCGGCGGCCGCGGGGCCGTTGGATGTCGGTCAAGGTGACTCTCCCCGGTCTCGTGACGGACTGGTCCGGACGCTAGGGAGCGACCGGACCGGTCCGGATGGACCCCGGGTGAACTCGGCGTGAGGTGTGAACCACGACACGCAGGAGGGGTGCGCGCTCGTCACCGTGCGGAGGCGGGACGCTGCGGAACGCACACCCGGCTGCCAGTCCGGCGGCGTGGGCCTGCGGCCTCAGGAGGCCGGCAGGAGGACCTGCTGTCCCACGGTGAGCAGGGTGCCCGCCAGGCCGTTGCGCGCCTGGAGGTCGGTCACGGTCGTCCGGGAGTCGCGGGCGAGCTGCCAGAGCGTGTCCCCCGGGACGACGGTGTGCGCCACCTCGGCCAGCACCGGTGCGGGGGCCGGTGCGGGGGCCGGTGCCGGGGCCGGGACCTGGAGCACCTGTCCCACCATGATCACCGTGCTGGTCAGTCCGTTGCGGGCCACCAGGTCCTCGACCGTGGTTCCCCGGTCGAGCGCCAGCTGGCCGAGGGTGTCCCCGGGCGCCACGGTGTGCTCGGCGGTGGGCACCGCGGCGGGTGGTGGCCCGGGTGGCGCGGGCACCGGGGCGTCTGCCGGCGGCGCGTCCGGCGGTGGGCAGGGACCGGGCACGCCGGCGTCGGCGGCCGCCGCGGCGCAGTCCCCCTGGTCCACCCGGGCGGCCACCCCGGTCCAGAAGGAGGTGCCCCCGAGCGCGCCGCTCCAGGACAGCGAGACGTGCACGTGCCCGGTGTGCGGGTCGGCGCCGCCGTAGGGCCGCCAGCCACGGTCCGGTGACCAGATGCGCTCGGCCCAGATCACGTACGTGACCCCCAGGCGCCGGGCGTGGTAACCGGGCGCCCCGTCCGGACCGGGGGCGGTCAGCCAGCCCAGGAACTCCTCAGCGGCGGCGCGCTCCGCCGGCTGGTCGGCGCGGACCAGCCAGTCCCACGCCCGGCCCTCCTTGTGCTCGCTCCGGCCACCGGTGGCGCAGTCCCGCACGATGCCGCCGTTGCTGCCCACCCGGTAGGTGTCGAGCACCAGGCGCGCGAGGGCCACCACCCCCGGCCGGGCGACCGGATCGCACACCTCCTGCCCGACCTGCGCCGCTGGTCCCTCGACCACCTCCGGCGCCGCCGCGGGTGCCGCCGGCCCGGCCGGCTCCTCCGCCTGCGCCGGGGTCGCGGTCAGCCCGAGCACCGCGGCCGTGGCCAGGAGGACGGTCCCGCGGACCAACGCCGGGCGGCGCGGAGAGCGGGGTTCCGGGTGGTCCGGACGGGGGCGCGGTCGGGACGGCGGTACGGGCACGGGAACCTCCGGGATCGGGACGGCGTCGCGCCCATCCCAGGGGGCGCCCCCTGGGACGTGCCACCTCGGCCGCCCATCGGGCCGGTGCGTTCCCGCGCGGCGATCACGCACCGGGCACACATCCCCGGTGAGTCGGCGCCGTCGGTGTGGCCCTGCGGTCTCGCCCGCTGCGGTGCCCGCTCAGCCGTGGGTGGCTCAGCCGTGGGTGGCTCCGCCGTGGGTGGCTCAGCCGTGGGTGGCTCAGCCGTGGGTGGCATGGCCGTGGGCGTGCACCCGGCCGTGCTCGTCGACCGCGCCGAGGCCGTCGCCGTGGGTGCCCGGGGCCGCGCCGTCGGGCCGGCGTTCGGCAGCGGCCCGGGCCGCTTCCCGGCCCTCGTCGCGCCGGTCGTGCCGCCAGTCCACGACGCCGATCACCAGCGCCAGCAGCGCGCCCACGACCGCGACCGACAGCGCCGTCGCCGCGGCCCGCCGGTAGTCCTGCCCGCCGTCGCTGAGCACGAGGTAGAACAGGCCGGGCAGCGCCGCGGTGCCGATCGCACCGCCGAAGCGCTGGAAGGTCTGCAGTCCACCGCCGGCCGAGCCGGCCATCCGCACCGGCACGTCGCGCAGGGTGAGGGTGACGTTGGGCGAGATGACGAACCCGCCGCCGATGCCGGCCAGCAGCAGCGTCGGGGCGGTGACCCAGCCGGTCACCCCGGGCGGCGCGAGCAGCAGCACCGCCGCCGTCCCGGTGAGCCCGACGGCGACGCCGCTGAGCCCGAACACCGTCAGCGCCCGGCCGTAGCGCCCCACCAGCCGGCCGGCCACCACCGCGGCGGACGCCGAGCCGATGGCGAAGGGCGTCACCGCCAGGCCGGACTGCAGCGGCGTCCAGCCCAGCCCGGTCTGGAAGAACAGGGCGAAGACCAGCCAGATCCCGCTGAAGCCGACGAAGTAGACCGTGCCCAGCGCGACCCCCGGCGCGTACCCGCGGGTGGCGGTGACCAGCCGGGGGTCGAACACCGGCTCCCCGCCGCCGCGCACCACCCGGCGCTCCCACAGCACGAAGACCGCGATCAGCGCGAGCCCGATCGGGAACAGCCACCACAGCCGGGTCAACCCACCGGACTCCGCCTCCACCAGCGGCAGCAGCAGGGCGAGGGCGCCCGCGCCGAGCAGGCCCACCCCGACGACGTCGATCCGACCGTGGCCACGGCTGGTCGGCCGGGGCAGCAGCCGGACGGCGAGCACGAAGGCGACGACGCCGATGGGCACGTTGACGTAGAAGATCCACCGCCAGCCGCCCGGTCCGGAGGCCAACGCCAGGAGCAGCCCGCCGATCACCGGGCCGACGGCGGTGGAGATGCCCACGGTGGCCCCGAAGAAGCCGAACGCCCGGCCGCGCTCCGCGCCGCGGAACAGCTGCTGGATCAGCGCGGAGTTCTGCGGCGCCAGGCAGCCGGCGGCCATCCCCTGCAGCAGGCGGGCGGCGATCAGCAGCTCCGCGTTGGGTGCGGCACCCGCCGCCGCGCTGCACGCCACGAAGGCGACCAGGCCGATGAGGAACATCCGCCGCCGGCCGAACGCGTCGCCCAGCCGGCCGGCGGGGACCAGCGCCAGCCCGAAGGTGAGCGCGTACCCGGAGACCACCCACTGCACGGTCGAGGCCGTGGCCCCCAGGTCCTCCTGCAGCGAGGGCAGGGCGACCGAGACGATGCTGACGTCCAGCAGGGTCATGAAGCCGACGACGAGGGTGACCCACAGCGCCTGCCAGCGCTTGGGGTCGGCGCCCTCCGGCGGCTCGGCCGGGCGCTGCCCGGCACGGTCGACGGCTGCGTCGGTCACCAGCGCTCCCTCTCCTGCTCGACTGCGGACGCCGGTCCCGGCTCCCCGCGGGGGATCGTCCCCCGGCGCCCTCCGGTCCGCTCCCCGGGAGACGGGTCCCGCGGGACGGCGACCGTCGTCGTCACCCGGACCACCGAGGGGTCCGGGGGCACCGAGCCGAAGCCGAAGGTCACCGGCGGCTGCACCGGGGCGACCGACCCCAGCGGCTCGCCGTCCCAGGTCGCGTGCACGGCGGTGACGGCGTGCAGGTCCTGGACGCCGTACCACTCGGTGCGGCCGTTGCCGGCGGAGCCGGTGGTGCGCAGCCCGGTCAGCAGGCGGGCGGGCAGGTCGAGCAGCCGGATCCAGCCGGGGGTGCGGGCCAGCGGCGCGGGCACGGCGCGCAGCAGGCGGCCCAGGGCAGGACGGCGGCCGGTGCGCAGCTCCAGCGCCAGCGGCCCGGCGTGCACCTCCCACGTCACGTCGTCCGATCGGCGCACGGCGACGTCGACCACCCGCACCTCGTCGAAGGTGTAGGTGGCCGCGACGAACTCCGCGAGCTCGGCGGACTGCGCGAGCAGCACCCGGTGACCGCCGGGCCGCTGCACCATCACGTCGGAGACCGGCCCCAGCGGCGAGCGGGGCCAGTGGCCGACCACCAGCCGGGTGCCGGAGGTGGTGCCGGTGCCGATGATCCAGCCGTCGAAGCGCAGCCGCTCGCCGCGTCGGGTGCCCACCGGTGCTCGGTGCCCGGGCGGGCGAGGTCCACACCCGCTGTGCGCTCCGTCGCAGGGGGGGCGCCAGCGAATACCGCGGGCTGACGGGGGTAGAACTGGAGCCGAACAGGGCGGAGAGACACCAGGAGTCAGCCCTCCTCAGGACTGGAGCCCGCCCATGAGCGGCAATGCCACCCACCGGTTCAGCAACACCAGCGTGCTGACGGTGCAGACGGCGGACGCGACCCAGGTGATCACCTCCGACGCGATCGACGAGCAGCTGCTGGAGACCTACCAGCGGGTGCGGCTCCGACCCGGCCTGCTGGAGCGGCTGGCCGGCATCCGGGAACGCCGGTGGTGGGCCGACGGCGTCACCTTCGTCGACGGTGCGGCGATGGCCGGGGCCAAGGCGATCAGCGAGAGCGGCGTCGACCCGGCCGCGATCGGGCTGATGGTCAACACCTCGGTGAGCCGTCAGCACCTGGAGCCCTCGACCGCGGTCGCCGTGCACCACGCGCTGGACCTGCCGCGCTCGTGCAAGAACTTCGACATCACCAACGCCTGCCTGGGCTTCGTCAACGGCATCGAGCTGGCCGCGGCGATGATCGACTCCGGCTTCATCGAGTACGCGCTGATCGTCAACGGTGAGGACTCCCAGAAGGTGCAGGAGCGCACCATCGAGCGGCTGCAGGGCCCGGACACCCGTTCCCGCGACGTCATCGACCAGTTCGCCACCCTGACCCTGGGCTCCGGCGCGGCCGCGATGGTGCTGGGCCGCAGCGACCGGCACCCGGAGGGGCACCGGGTGGTCGGGTCGGTGAGCCGGGCGGGCACCGAGCACCACGAGCTGTGCACCGGTGACAACGACCAGATGGACACCGACCTCAAGGGCCTGCTGGACGCCGGCATCGCGCTCTCGGCCGACATGTGGGACGAGGCGGCCGGGGTGTTCGACTGGCAGCAGGGCATGGACCGCTACGTCATGCACCAGGTGTCCAAGGTGCACACCGCGGCGATGTGCGAGCGGTTCGGCGTCGACCCCGCCCGGGTGCCGCAGACCTTCCCGACCCGGGGCAACCTCGGCCCCGCGTCGGTGCCGTTCACCCTCGCGACGGACGCCGACTCGCTGGTCGACGGCGACCGGGTGCTGCTGATGGGCATCGGCTCCGGCCTGAACGCCTCGTGCATGGAGATCGCCTGGTGAGCGACCCCACCGAGGGCCTCCCGCCCGGCCTGCCCGGGCTCGACCCCGCCTGGTCCCGGCGGGTCACCGTCGCCGACGCGGGCGGCGTCGAGCACGAGTGGCACGTGCTGGACAACGGTGTCCGGGAGCCGGTGGGCACGCTGCTCTGCGTCCACGGCAACCCGACCTGGTCCTACCTGTGGCGGCGGCTGCTGGCCGCGGCGCCGCCCGGCTGGCGGGTGGTCGCGCCCGACCACCTCGGGATGGGCTTCTCCGAACGGCTCACCTCTCCGCGGTCCCTGGCCGAGCGGGTCGCCGACCTGGGCGACCTCACCGCCGCGCTGGGCGTGACCGGCCCGGTGGTGACCGTGGGGCACGACTGGGGCGGCATCCTCTCGCTGGGCTGGGCGCTGGCGCACCGCGACCAGCTGCGTGGCGTGGTGCTGACCAACACCGCGGTGGCCATGCCCGCGGGCGACGCCGGGCCGGCGCTGATCCGGGCGGCCCACCTGCCCGGGGTGCGCGGCACCGTCACCGTGGGCACGCCGTTGTTCGTCCGGGCGACGACGGCGCTGTCCTGGCCGCCGCTGCCGGCCGCGGTCCGCGACGCCTTCGCCGCCCCGTACCGGGGCGCGGGCCGGCGCGGCTCGGTCGGTGACTTCGTGGCCGACATCCCGTTCGCCGAAGGCCACCCGTCGCGCCCGGACCAGGAGGCGATCGCCGAGGGCATCCGGGAGCTCGACGTGCCCGCCCTGCTGATGTGGGGACCACGCGACCCGGTGTTCGGCGAGCGGTACCTGACCGACCTGCGGTCCCGGCTGCCGCACGCGCAGGTGCACCGGTTCGAGGGCGCGTCCCACCTGCTCCCCGAGGACGCGCCCCGGTACGCCGCGGCGGTCGCCCAGTTCGTCGCCGACCTCGACGCGCCGCCCTCCCCCGCCTCGTCCTCTGCACCAGGGCCGCGGCCCGCGGTCCCCGCCGACCGGCGACCGTGGTCGGCGCTGACCGAGCGGGCCGGCGACGCCTCCCCCGCCGTCGTCGAGGTCGGCGGTGGCACCGTGAGCTGGTCCGCGCTGCACCGGCGGGTCGAGCAGCTGGCCAGCGGGCTGCGCGCCGCCGGGCTGCGACCCGGCCAGCGGGTCGCACTGCTGGTCGAGCCCTCCGCCGACCTGACCGCGTCGGTGTACGCGGTCTGGCGGGCCGGCGGCGCGATCGTCGTCGTCGACCGGGGCCTGGGCCTGCCCGGGATGCGACGGGCGCTGCGCGGCGCATCCGTGGACGCGGTCATCGGCAGCCGGCAGGGCCTCGCCGCGGCGCGCGCCATGGGCCTGCCCGGGCCGCGGTTCGCCGCCGGCCGGCTGCCCGCCGCCCTCCGCCGGGCGCTCGGGGTCGCGCACGACCTCGCCGAGCTGGAGTCGCTCGGCCGCGCCGCCGGGCCGGTCGCCGACGAGTCCACCGCCGGCGACGACCGGGCGGTCCTGTTCACCTCCGGTGCCACCGGCCCCGCCAAGGGCGTGGTCTACACCCAGGCCCAGGTCGTGGCGCAGATCGCGCTGGTGCGCGAGGCCTACGGGCTGACCGCCGATGACCGGTTCGTCGCCGCGTTCGCGCCCTTCGCCATCCTCGGCCCGGCGCTGGGCATCGGCTCCGCGGTGCCCGACATCGACGTCACCGCGCCGGGCACGCTCACCGCGCCCGCCCTCGCCGACGCCGTCGCCGCCGTCGACGCCACCGTGCTCTTCGCCGCGCCCGCGGCGCTGCGCCGGGTGGTGGCCACCGCCGCCGAGCTCACCGACGCGCAGCGGACCGCGCTGGCCGGGGTGCGGCTGGTGATGTCGGCCGGCGCACCGGTGCCGGCGTCCCTGCTGCGCTCGCTGCGCGAGGTGCTGCCCGCCGCCGAGGCGCACACGCCCTACGGGATGACCGAGGCGCTGCCGGTCACCGACGTCTCGCTGCCCGAGATCGAGGCCGCCGAGCAGGAGGCGGGCGGGATGCCGGACGGCGTCTGCGTCGGCCGGCCGCTGCCCGGGGTGGAGGTGCGGGTCAGCCCGCTGGACGACGCCGGGGCCGCCGTCGGCACGCTGACCACCGCCCCCGGCGTCACCGGTGAGGTCTGCGTGCGGGGCGCGCACGTCAAGGACCGGTACGACGCGCTGTGGATCACCGAGCGGCTGTCCTCCCGCGACGCCGGCTGGCACCGCACTGGCGACGTCGGGCACCTGGACGCCGACGGCCGGCTGTGGGTGGAGGGCCGGCTGCCGCACGTCGTCACCACGCCTGCCGGCCCGGTCACCCCGGTCGGCGTCGAGCAGCGGGTGGCGCAGCTGCCCGCGGTCGCCGCGGCCGCGGCGGTCGGGGTGGGCCCGGCCGGCACCCAGGCCCTGGTGGTCGTCGTGGTGCCCGCCGGCGGCGGCGCCCGGCGCGGGCGGCTGCAGCCCGCCGGCACCGAGCTGGCCGACGCCGTCCGGGAGCGGGCGGTGGTGCCGGTCGCTGCGGTGCTCGTCTCCGACCGGCTGCCGGTCGACATCCGCCACCAGTCCAAGGTCGACCGGGCCGCCGTCGCCCGGCAGGCCGCCCGGCTGCTCGCCGGTTCCCGCACCGGCCCGCGCCGCCCCGGAGCGTGAGGCGCCGGTGAAGGTGCTGGTCACCGGCGCCAGCGGGATGCTCGGCCGGGCCACCGCCACTGCACTGGTCGAGCGCGGCGACGAGGTCACCGTGCTGCAGCGCCGCCCCGCGGGGCTGCCGTGCGCGGAGGTGCTGGCCGACGTGGCCGACCGGGCGGCGGTGGCCCGCGCCGTGGCCGGGCACGACGCGGTGGTGCACCTGGCCGCGAAGGTCGACGTCGTCGGGCCGTGGCACGAGTTCCAGCGGGCCAACGTCGAGGGCACCCGGTCGGTGCTCGACGCCTGCCGGGCCGGCGGCGTCGCGCGGCTGGTGCACGTCTCCTCCCCGTCCGTGGCGCACGCCGGCGCGGCGCTGGCCGGCGCGGGCGCCGGGCCGGCCGACCCGGTCCGGGCCCGCGGTGCGTACGCCCGCTCCAAGGCGCTGGCCGAGCAGGAGGCGCTCGCGGCGGACTCCGCGGCGCTGGCCGTGCTCGTCGTCCGCCCGCACCTCGTGTGGGGGCCGGGCGACCCGCAGCTGGTCGAGCGGATCGTCGCCCAGGCCCGCGCCGGGCGGCTGCCGGTGATCGGCACGGGCGCGGCGCTGGTCGACACCACCTACGTCGACAACGCCGCCGCGGCGCTGATCGCCGCGGTCGACGCCTGCGGACCGGTGCACGGCGAGGCGCTGGTGGTCTCCAACGGCGAGCCCCGGCCGGTCGCCGAGGTGCTCGACCGGCTGTGCCGGGCCGTCGGCGTGCCCGGCCCGACCCGGCACGTCCCGTTCCCGCTCGCCTGGGCCGCCGGCGCTGCCGTCGAGGGCGTCTGGCGGGCGACCGGCCGCCGGGACACTCCCCCGCTGACCCGTTTCCTCGCCGAGCAGCTGGCCACCGCGCACTGGTTCGACCAGCGGCGCACCCGCGAGGCGCTGGGCTGGCGGCCGCGGGTCGGCCTGGCCGAGGGCTTCGCCCGGCTGGCCGACAGCTACGCCGACGCCTCCGCGCACAGCCCCGCTCCTCACACCGGTGCCCCAGCGGCTGTGCATCCGAGCTAGCCGACGCGTAACGCCGACGGCGGCTCCGGGAAACACGCCGTCAATACCTTCGCCAGGCACCCCGAGGCGCCCGTCGGGCGCCCGCACCGCCGCGAAGGAGCACCCGCCCCATGCCTCTCTCCCCCAGGCAGCTGGTCGTCGTCGGCGGCGGCATGGTCGCCCACCGGCTGGTGGAGGCGCTCGTCGACCGGGGCGGGGTCGCCGACGGCGGCTGGCAGGTCACCGTCCTCGCCGAGGAGCCCCGCGCCCCCTACGACCGGGTCGCGCTGACCTCCTACTTCTCCGGCCGGGATCCCGAGGACCTCTCCCTGGGCCAGCCGGAGCTGTGGGAGACGCCCGGGGTCACCCTGCGCCGCGGCGAGCAGGTCACCGCCATCGACCGCGCCGCCCGGCGAGTCAGCACCGCCTCCGGCCGGGAGCTGCCCTACGACGCGCTGGTGCTCGCCACCGGCTCCTCCCCCTTCGTGCCGCCGGTGGAGGGGCGCGACCTCACCGGCTGCTTCGTCTACCGGACCATCGACGACGTCGCCGCGCTGCGGCAGTACGTGACCGACCGGCAGCGGGAGCTGCCCCGCCCGGTCACCGGCGCCGTCGTCGGCGGCGGGCTGCTCGGCCTGGAGGCTGCCGGTGCCCTCACCGCGCTCGGCGTCGAGACCTCCGTGGTCGAGTTCGCGCCCCGGCTGATGCCCCTGCAGGTCGACGACGGCGGCGGCGAGGCGCTGGCCCGGCTGGTCGGCGCGCTCGGCGTGCGGATCCACGCCGGCACCGCGACGGCGAAGCTCACCGCGGGGCGCGACGGCCGGGTCGGCCGGATGCACGCCGCGGAGGGCTCGGCCACCGGGCTCGAGCAGCTGGACGTCGACGTGGTGGTGTTCGCCGCCGGCGTCCGCCCCCGCGACGAGCTGGCCCGCGCCGCCGGGCTGCCGGTGGGCCCCCGCGGTGGCGTGCTGGTCGACGCCAGCTGCCGCACCGAGGACCCGACGGTGTACGCCATCGGTGAGGTCGCCGCCGTCGACGGGCGCACCTACGGTCTGGTGGCGCCGGGCTACACGATGGCCGAGGTGGTCGCCGACCGGCTGCTGGGTGGGGCCGCGGACTTCCCGGGCGCGGACCTCTCGACCAAGTTGAAGCTGCTCGGGGTCGACGTCGCCAGCTTCGGTGACGCGTTCGGCACCACGCCCGGGGCGCTGTCGGTGGTCTACGGCGACCCGGTCGCCGGGGTCTACAAGAAGCTGGTGCTCTCCGACGACGCCCGCACGCTGCTCGGCGGCATCCTGGTCGGCGACGCCACCGCCTACGCCGGGCTGCGCCCGATGGTCGGCCGCGAGCTGGGCGGTGACCCGGCGGCCTGGCTGCTGCCCGAGGGCGCCGAGGGCGGGCCGGGCTCGGCCGAGCTGCCCGACGACGCCGCGGTCTGCTCCTGCAACAACGTCACCGCGGGCACGATCCGGGACGCCGTGCGCTGCGAGGGCTGCACCGACCTGGGCGCGGTGAAGGCGTGCACGAAGGCGGGCACCAGCTGCGGGTCGTGCCTGCCGCTGGTGAAGAAGCTGGTGACCACCGAGCTCGAGGCCGCCGGCGTCACCGTCAGCTCCGCGTTGTGCGAGCACTTCGACGTGAGCCGCGCGCAGCTGTTCGACATCGTGCGGGTCACCGGGATCGCCAGCTTCAGCGAGCTGGTCGAGCGGCACGGCCGCGGCCGCGGGTGCGACATCTGCCGGCCGGTGGTCGCCTCGATCCTGGCCAGCCTGGACGGCCGGCACGTGCTGGAGGGCGAGCGGGCGGCGCTGCAGGACACCAACGACCACGTGATGGCCAACATCCAGAAGGACGGCACGTACTCGGTGGTGCCGCGGGTGCCCGGCGGGGAGATCACGCCGGAGGGGCTGATCGCGATCGGCGAGGTGGCCCGGGACTTCGGGCTGTACACGAAGATCACCGGCGGGCAGCGGATCGACCTGTTCGGTGCCCGGATGGAGCTGCTGCCGGCGATCTGGCAGCGGCTGGTGGACGCCGGCTTCGAGTCCGGGCACGCCTACGGCAAGTCGCTGCGCACGGTGAAGTCCTGCGTGGGCTCGACCTGGTGCCGCTACGGCGTGCAGGACTCGGTCGGGCTCGCGGTGGCCCTGGAGCTGCGGTACCGCGGCCTGCGTTCACCGCACAAGATCAAGCTCGGGGTGTCCGGGTGCGCCCGGGAGTGCGCCGAGGCGCGCGGCAAGGACGTCGGGGTGATCGCCACCGACAAGGGGTGGAACGTCTACGTCGGCGGCAACGGCGGGTTCACCCCGCGGCACGCGCAGCTGCTGGCCGAGGACCTGGACACCGAGACGCTGGTGCGCACCATCGACCGCTTCCTCGTCTACTACGTGCGCACCGCCGACCGGCTGCAGCGCACCGCCCCCTGGCTGGAGGAGATCGAGGGCGGCCTGGAGCACGTCCGCGCCGTCGTGCTGGAGGACTCCCTCGGGATCGCCGCCGACCTCGACGCGGCGATGGCCGCGCACGTGGAGGGCTACACCGACGAGTGGCGGGCGACGCTGGAGGACCCGGAGAAGCTGCGCCGGTTCGCCGCGTTCGTCAACGCGCCCGACTCCCCCGACCCGTCGCTGGCCTACGTGGTCGAGCGCGGGCAGCCGCGGCCGGTGACCGACGCCGACCGTGCCGATGCCGACCGCCCCGGTGCCGTGCTCGTCGCCGGGCCCCGCCTGGAGGTGTTCTCCCGATGACCGCGAGCCTTGAGCGTCCCGTTGCCACGACCGCGACGGCGGCCACGACCGCCGATGAGACTGCGACTGGCTGGACGACCGTCTGCGCGTTCGACGACCTGCTGCCCGAGCGGGGCGTCGCGGCGCTGGTGGACGGTGTGCAGGTGGCCGTCTTCCGGCTGTTCGACGGCAGCCTGCACGCGGTGGGCCACCGGGATCCGTTCAGCGGCGCGCACGTGCTGGCCCGCGGCCTCGTCGGCACCCGCGGCGAGGCCCCGACGGTGGCCTCACCGATGTACAAGCAGGTGTTCGACCTGCGCACCGGCCAGTGCCTGGACGACCCTGCGGTATCCGTCCCGGTCTACCCGGTGCGGCTGCGGGATGACCTCGTCGAGGTCGCCGTCGCCTGAGCAACCCGCCGGCTCCACCGCCCGCGTGCCCGTCCAACGCATCCCCACCCGGTCCGAGCTCCCAGCCCCGTCCAAAGCCTCCCCGCCCCCCTTGTGTCGATGGGGAGACATGTCGGCGGGGAGACGTGTCGACGGGGAGACGTGTCGACGGGGAGACGTGTCGTCACCACGACGTGCCTGCACGTCATGAGATCGGCATGTCGGCACGGCGACGTCTCCAGGTGTCGACTTGCAAGGGCGGCGGATCCTGGGTCAGTGGTGGTCCGGGTTCCGCCGGTGGTGGTCCGGTGACCGACCCGGCTGATGGTGGCGCGGGTTCCGGTGGTCGAGCGCCGGGTGGTCGCAGGCCGGGTGGTCGGGTGATGCGGGTGACCCCGCTCGGGGTGGTCACCTGCAACGTGCCGTCGGGGGTCATCCGGAACTGCCAGCCGGGCGCGAAGGTCTTCAGGCGATGGTGGGAGCGGCACAGGCAGCAGAGGTTGGCGCAGTCGGTGGCCCCGCCGCAGGCGTGCGGGATGACGTGGTCGAGGTCGGCCCAGCCCACGCGTTGGCCGCAGCTGGGGAACCGGCAACGCCGATCCCGGGTGGTGACGAACGCCCGCTGGCGTTCGGTCGGCCGGTAGTTCGTGGTTGCCGGCGGCGGGCCCAGCAGCGGGCAGGCGCACGGTTCGCTGCCATTGCCATCGCCATCGCCACCGCCACCGCCATTGCGGCCGGCCTCCGCGGGGTCGGGGTGCTCGGTGCAGCCGCGGCGGGCGAGCCGGGTGAGTTCGGCGGGGGTGACCGTGGCCAGCAGCTGCCCGTCGGGGCCGGTGATCGCGTAGCTGAGGCTGCCGCCGTCAGGTGCGGTGAGCCCGAGGGCGCCGATGCGGGTGAGCAGGTCGCGCAGGTGGGCGGCGGTGATCGGCAGTCCGTTCACCTCACCCGGCGCCGCCCCGCCCTCCAGGGCCTCCAGCGCGGCGGTGATGGTCAGGTTCGCGGCGACCAGGGGCAGCCCGTGGTCGGCGGGTCGGAGGATCAGCGCCGCGTGCACCCACGTGCGCAGGACCCCGATCGGCCGCTCGTCGCCGTCGGCTTTGAGCATCCGGGCCACCTGGTCGATGAGGTCGTGGGCCTGGGCGGCCACGTCAGCGGGCAGATCAGCTGCCAGCACCGCACGACCGTCAACGGCCGAGGGGTACAGGTGCACGTCGGCGGTCTTCTCCGCCTCCGCCCGCGCTTCCTCCGCCGCGTCGGCGTCGAAGCGCAGCACCAGCTCCGTCGCGCGCTTCGCCAGCCCGGTCACCGACAGGTCGCTGGCCTCACCAAGCAGCGCCGCCTCGACGCGGGCAGCGACGTCGGCGGGCGTGGACCTCAGCGCGTCGGCCAGCGCCTGCGCCCGCCGCTCGTCCAGCTCACCGACCTTGAGTGCGGCGAAGGTGGCCGGCAGCTTCCGCGCCCAGGTCAACGCCCGGGTCAACCGCACCGCCGCGGTCCCGCGACCCACGTTCAGCACCGTGGCCAGCTCGGCAGTGAAGAACTCACTCACCTCACCGTCAGCCGGCTGCGCCGTCCAGCCCGCCCGCCGCGCACCCGGGGGGGGGGGGGGGGGGGGGGGGGGGGGGGGGGGGGGGGGGGGGGGGGGGGGGGGGGGGGGGGGGGGGGGGGGGGGGGGGGCGGCGCGCCCGCGCCGCCCCCCCGCCCCACCCCCCCCCCCCCCCCCCCCCCCCCCCCCCCCCCCCCCCCCCCCCCCCCCCCCCCCCCCCCCCCCCCCCCCCCCCCCGCCCCCCCCGCCCCCCCCCCCCCCCCCCCCCCCGAGGTCGGCCGCTGCCCGGCCAGCGCCAGGGTCAGCTCGCCCTCCTCCGCAGCCGCCATCGCCCGCCGCCGCTGCAGACCCTGCAACCGCGCCGCCAGCAGCTCATCAGGCCACTCGGACGCCGGCGTCGGCCCTCTGAACTCCGGGTAGTGCAGCTCGATCACCACGTTGGCCGACCGGGCAGGCGGGACCGACGGCGGGGGCAGGGCCGCGGTCTCCGTCATGCACCCGAACATACGTTCGAGATACGACAGTTTCGACGGTCAGAGTCGCGGCATCGCGGCTGAGCCGATCCACACCCGGCCCGGGAGCGAGCAACGGCCAGTCCGGTCACCAGCCGAGCCAGTCGACCGCCTCCGCCGCGATGTCCGGGGGCACCGTGTGCGGTCCGTCGAACTCCCGGTAGGTGACGTCGTACCCGTCGTCCCGCAGGTCCGGGACGAGGTCCCGGCTGGTCCGGTCGATCGGGAGCACCTCGTCGGCGGTGCCGTGCGAGACGAACACCGCCGGCTGCCCGGAGCGGGGACCGCTCGGCACGAAACCGGGCGAGAAGGCGAGGACGTGGCCGAACAGCTCCCCGTTGGCCAGGCCCAGCCCGAGGGCGTACGTCGCGCCGTCGGAGAACCCGGCGACCGCGACCCGCGCCGGGTCGATGGCCAGCTGCGCGAAGACCGCGTCGAGCGCCCGGTCGACCAGCTCGACGTCGTCGCCCCAGCCACCGCGGACGGCGTCCCAGGTGGAACCGCGGGAGGCCGGGGCCAGCAGCACCAGGCCGCGCTCGTCGGCCAGCCCCTGGAGCAGGCCGATGCCCGCCGCGGCGTCGCCGCCCGCGCCGTGCAGCGAGATCACCAGCGGCGCCGGCCGCTGCGGGTCCAGCTCGGGTGGCACGTGCAGCAGCGCGTCGCGGTCGCTCTCCAGCCCCAGCGGGCGGGTGCCGGACGGCGCCTCCGTCCCTGGCGCTCCGTCGGGCCGGGCGGTCAGCGTGGCCGCGTCGTCGTCCCCACCACCGCCGCCCCGCGAGGTGACCACCTGCCCACCGCAGCCGGCGAGCACCAGCCCACCGGCCAGGGCGAGCACCTGCCGGCGGGAGACCGCGCCCGGTGAACGGGTCATGTCCGGTCGAGCAGCCGTCCGATGGCCTCGGCGACGACGTCCGGCCGGTCGGCGGGCACGAAGTGGCTGGCGCCGTCGACCAGGGTCAACCGGGCGTCGGGCAGGTCCTTCGCCAGCCGCTCCCCGTACCGCGGTTTCATCTGGTGGTCCAGCCGGCCCCACACCACCTCGGCGGGCATGGTCAGCCGCGGCAGGAACGGCGCCACCGTCTGGGTGTAGACCGAGTCCAGCGACCGCAGGTGCCGGGCCAGCAGCCGCGGGCCACCGGGGCGTGCCCACGGGGCCACGAAGCGGTCGACGAACGCCCCGGCGCGGTCCTGGTCGGCGAACAACGTCCGCAGCGCCGGGCGCAGCGCGGCGGCCACGGCCGGGGGCGGCAGCTGCCGCACCAGCGGCCAGGCGGCCTTCATCGCGCGCACCAGCGGCACCGGCCACCCGTCGTAGCTGACCCCGTCGACCACGCCGAGACCGGCGACCCGGTCGGGCGCGGTGGTGGCGAGGATCTGGGCCACGCCGCCGCCGAGGTCGTGCCCGACGACCACCACGCGGTCCAGCTCCAGCGCGTCCAGCAGCCCCAGCAGCAGCGACGCCTGGGTGGCCAGGTCCACCGGGTGCCCGTCCGGGGCGGCCGAGTCGCCGTAGCCCAGCATGTCGACGGCGAACACCCGTGCCCGGGCGGCGACCGATGGGACGACGTCCTCCCACAACCGGTGGTTCGTGGGGATGCCGTGCACCAGCAGGACGGGTGGCCCGGGCTCCCCCGCCGTCCAGACGTTGAGGCGCGCCCCGCCCACGTCGACGAGCCGGGTCTCCCCGGTCGGCAGCTGGTCGATGTCCGTTCCGCTCATGCCGGGTCCGGTGCCCAATCGGCCCGTGGCGACACCCCGTTCCGAACGGGTCGCCGTTGTGTACGTTTGTACACATGGACGACGCGCGCACCATGCGCGAGCGGATGCTCGCCGGTGACCTCTACATCGCCGACGACCCCGAGCTGGCCGCCGAGAACACCCGCGCCCAGCAGCTCACCCACCGCTACAACACGATGGACCCCACCGACGGCGCCGCCCGCCGCGAGGTGCTCGAGCAGCTGCTGGCCGCGTTCGGCCCCGGCAGCGAGCTGCGCCCGCCGTTCCGCTGCGACTACGGCCACCAGACCTCGGTCGGGGCGCGGACCTTCGCCAACTTCGGCCTGGTCGTCCTCGACGTCGCCCGGGTGACCATCGGCGACGACGTGCAGCTGGGCCCGAACGTCCAGCTGCTCACCGCCACCCACCCCGTCGAGCCCGCCCCCCGCCGCGACAAGTGGGAGGGCTCGGCGCCCATCGTCATCGCGGACAACGTCTGGCTCGGCGGCGGCGTCATCGTCTGCCCGGGGGTGACCATCGGGGAGAACACCGTGGTGGGCGCCGGCGCCGTGGTCACCCGGGACCTGCCGGCGAACGTGGTCGCGGTCGGCAACCCCGCCCGGGTCGTCCGCGAGATCGGATGAGCGCGGAGGCGGAGGGGCGCCCCGCACGCCGGCACGACCCGCAGCGCGCCGACCGGATCCTCGACGCGGCCCTCGACGTGATCGCCGAGCACGGCGTCGCGAACACCACGCACCGGCTCATCGCCGCCGCCGCCGACGTCCCGCTGGGGTCGCTGACCTACCACTTCACCGGCCTCGACGACCTGCTCGCCCAGGCGTTCGCCCGGCACGCGGAGCGGATGGCGGTCGTCTACGAGGGGCACTTCCACCAGGTGCACAGCACCGCCGACGTCGTCGCGGCCGTCACCGACCTGGTGCACGGGGACGCCGGCGCCGACGACCGGGACTGGGCCGTCGCCTACGAGCTCTACCTGGCCGCGCTGCGCGACCCGTCGCTGCGCGCGGTCACCGAGTCCTGGATGCGCCGCAGCCGCAGCGTGCTGGAGCGCTTCGTCGACCCGGTCACCGCCCGCGGCGTCGACGCCCTCATCGAGGGGCTGGTCATGCACAAGGTGCTGGCCACCAGCCCGGTCGACCGGGCCCAGACCACCGAGATCATCGCCCGCGTCGTGCGGCCGAGCCCCGCCCCCGAGGAGCACGCATGAGCACCGCCGCCGCCGCGTCCCGCCCGTCGGCCGCGCAGGTGCGCACCGCCACCCGCGCGACCTACCTCGCCTTCATCGGCGCGGGCTTCGCCTTCGCCAGCTGGGCCGCCCGCATCCCCCAGGTCCGCACCCGGCTCGACCTCGACCCCGCCGCGCTCGGGCTGGTGCTGCTCGCGATCGCCGCGGGGTCGGTCATCGCCCTGCCGCTGTCCGGGCCGGTGATCGCCCGGCTGGGGTCGCGGCGCACCGTGACGCTGATGGTCGGCCTGCTCACCGTCGCGCTGGTGATCGTCGCCGTGGCACCGCTGATCGGCGTGCTCCCCCTGGTGCTGGGGCTGTTCCTCATGGGGTTCGCGAACGGCGCCTGGGACGTCGGCATGAACGTGCAGGGCGCGGTGGTGGAACGCCACCTGGGCCAGGCGGTGATGAGCCGATTCCACGCCGGCTTCAGCCTGGGCACGGTCGCCGGCGCGCTGGGCGGCGCGGCGATGGTGGCGCTCGACGTGTCGGTCACCGCGCACCTGCTCGGCGTCGCCGCCGTGGTCGCCGCGGTGGTGCCCGCAGCCGTCCGCGGCTTCGTCGCCGACGTCGAGGACACCCCCGACGGCGAACGGCCGGCCGCCGAGGGCGGGGTGCTCGCCCGGTGGCGCGAGCCGCGCACCCTGCTGATCGGGGTGTTCGTGCTCGCCTTCGCCTTCGCCGAGGGGACGGCGAACGACTGGATCAGCATCGCGCTGATCGACGGGTACGGCCTCAGCCCGGCGCTGGGCACGCTGGGCTTCGCGCTGTTCCTCACCGCGATGACCGCGGCCCGCTGGGTGGGCCCGCCGCTGCTGGACCGGTTCGGCCGGGTGCCGCTGGTGCGGGCGCTCGCCGGGCTGGCCGTGGTCGGGCTGCTGCTGTTCGTCTTCGGCCCGAACCCCGCCGTCGCCTTCGCCGGGGCGCTGCTCTGGGGCGCGGGCACCTCGCTGGGCTTCCCGGTCGGCATGAGCGCCGCCGCCGACGACCCCGCGCACGCCGCGACCCGGGTCAGCGTCGTCGCCTCGATCGGCTACTGCGCGTTCCTGGCCGGCCCGCCGCTGATCGGCTTCCTCGGGCACGAGCTGTCGGTGCTGCGTGCGCTGACCGTGGTCGCGGTGCTGCTCGCCGTCGCGACCGCGATCGCCGGCGCGCTACGGGACCCCGCGGCCGAGCCGGAGCGGGAGACGGAGACGGAGCCGTCCGAGCGGTGAGCAGCGGCCCGGCGCCCGACGACGGTCAGCCCTCGAGCAGCTGGTCGCGCACCTGGCGGCGCAGCACCTTGCCGATCTGCGAGCGGGGCAGGTCCTCCACCGGCACCAGGCGCCGCGGCACCTTGTAGCCGGCCAGCTGCTCCCGGGCGCGACCGCGCACCGCGTCCAGGTCGAGGCCGGGGTCGTCGAGCACGACGGCGGCCACGACCTCCTCCGCGCCGTCCGGGCCGGGCAGGCCGACCACGGCGGCGTCCCGGATGCCCGGCACCCCCTTGAGCACCTCCTCGACCTCCGAGGGGTGCACGTTGAACCCGCCGGTGATGACCAGCTCCTTGATCCGGTCGACCACGGTGACGAAGCCGTCGTCGTCGGCCACGACGATGTCGCCGGTGCGCAACCAGCCGTCGGCCAGCAGCACCGCGGCGGTCTCCTCCGGCCGGTTCCAGTAGCCGGAGAACACCTGCGGCCCGCGCACCAGCAGCTCACCCCGCTCCCCCGGCGCCCGCTCCACGGCCGGGTCCTCCGGGTCGACGATGCGCATCTCCGTGGACGGGAAGGGCAGGCCGACGGTGCCCGGCCGCCGGGTCGAGCCGACCGGGTTGCCCAGCACGATCGGTGAGGTCTCGGTCATCCCGTAGCCCTCCACGACCAGCCCGCCGGTGACCTCCTCCCACCGCTGCGCCGTCGCGCCCGGCAGCGGCATGGCACCCGAGAGGGCGAACCGGGTGCTCGACAGGTCGGCGCCGCGCTCGGCGGCGGCGGTGGCCAGCCGGTCGTAGACCGGTGGCACGGCCGGCAGGAAGGTCGGCGGCAGCCGGCGGGCCGCGGCGAGCACCTGGTCGACGTCGAACCGCGGGAACAGCACGAGCGTCGCACCCAGCCGGACGGCGGCCACCAGGCCCAGCAGCATCCCGTAGGCGTGGAAGAGGGGCAGGATGCCGTAGAACACCTCCTCGCCCTCCCGCAGCCCGGGCACCCAGGCGACGGACTGGGTGACGTTGGCCAGCAGGTTGCGGTGGGTGAGCACCGCGCCCTTCGGGGCGCCCGTGGTGCCGCCGGTGTACTGCAGCAGCGCGACGTCGGTGTGCGCCGGCCCCGGATGCGCCGGATCGAGCGGCGGCGCCTCGGCGACCAGGTGCTCCCAGCCCAGCGCACCGGGCGCCGGGCCGGTGATCGCCGATCGGGTGGCCCGCGCCTTCGGCACCGGCAGGCGCAGCGCCAGCCGCTTGGTCCACGGCAGCGCGCGGGTCAGGTCGACCGCGACGACGGTGCACCGGCCGGGGAGGTCGAGCCCCTGCACCAGCGGCGCGACCTTGTCCCAGACCACCGCGACGGTGGCCCCGTGATCGCGGAACTGGGTGTGCAGCTCCTCGGCGGTGTAGAGCGGGTTGTGCTCCACCACGACGGCGCCCAGCCGCAGCGCCGCGTAGAAGGCGACCACGTGCTGCGGGCAGTTGGGCAGCACCAGGGCGACCCGGTCGCCGGGACCGACGCCGAGCCGGCGCAGCGCCTCGGCGGCGCGCGTCACCCGGTCGGCGAGCTGCGCATAGGTGGTGGCGCCGCCGGAGAAGTCCAGCGCCCTGCGGTCGGGGAAGCGCGCCGCGGCCTCGGCCAGCAGGTCGCCCACGGTCTGCTCGGGCACCTCCACCCGGGCGGGCACCCCGGGTGCGTAGCTGCGGGTCCAGTGCGGCACCGGTTCGGCGGTCACCCGGACAGCGAACCACGCCGGGCGCGCGGGCCGCCCGGGGACCGGTCACTGAGGGTGGGCACGTGGAGATCTCGTGACGATCGGCCGGTGGATGTGCCGCCGGGTGTGTGCGCGAGCACACCTCCAGCACCACCTCCCCGTCGATTTCAGGAGGCCCGCGATGTCGACCCCCTCGCCCCGACCGTCGGCCCGACTCTGGCGCGGGGTGACCCGGGCCGGCCGGCTGGCCGCGCCCGCGCTGTACGTGGGCACCGCCCTGCTGGGCGCCACCGCGACGTCCGTGCCGTCGCTCCTGCTCGTCGGGCTGCTGGCCGGCGCCGCCATCGGCGTGACGATCGGCCTGGCCGACCCGGGGTTCCCGGCGTCCCCGGCGGCCCGCCGCCGGGCACTCTGCGCCGCCGGCATCGGGGTGCTGCTGCTGCCGTTCGCCACCGGGATCGGGCTGCTGGGCAGCGCAGGTGTGCTGGTCGTGCCGCTGCTGCTGGTGCTCTGCGCCGTGCTGGCCGCGGGGTGGCTGGCCGAACTCGACACCAGCCCGGCACCCGCGTCGCGGGAGACGCTGCCGGAGCCGCTGCGCCACCCGGTGGACCAGCTGACCACCGAGCAGCTGTTCGCCGCGTGGTCGGCCAGCGGGGAGCGGCTGCGCCGCCCGGTGTCGTCGGCCACCCGGGCGGACCTCGCCGAGCTCCGCGCGGCGCTGCTGGACGAGCTGCTGCGGCGGGAGCCGGAGACCACCGCGCGCTGGCTCGATCAGGGCGCGCCGGCCCCCCGACACCACCGGGGCGGCGGCACGCCGGTCTGACCGGTCGGCGCGCCGGGGCTCAGCGGGCGGACCGGGTCCGGCCCGCCGGCGCCGAGGGGGGGGGGGGGGGGGGGGGGGGGGGGGGGGGGGGGGGGGGGGGGGGGGGGGGGGGGGGGGGGGGGGGGGGGGGGGGGGGGGGGGGGGGGGGGGGGGGGGGGGGGGGGGGGGGGGGGGG
>NZ_JBJHAH010000040.1:0-35581 GCF_054050915.1 Modestobacter sp. SYSU DS0875
CCGCGCGCGCCCCCCCCCCCGCCCCCCCCCCCCCCCCCCCCCCCCCCCCCCCCCCCCCCCCCCCCCCCCCCCCCCCCCCCCCCCCCCCCCCCCCCCCCCCCCCCCCCCCCCCCCCCCCCCCCCCCCGGGAGCGGGGGTCAGGCCGCCTTGCGGTCGCTCTTGGCGAGGGCGGCGTCGGCCTTGCCGACCTTGACCAGCCGGCGCTTCTTGACCGTGTAGCCGGGCGGGAGCGTGCCCTCGGCGAGCGCCCGCAGCGGACACCGGCCGCACCGGGGCTTGTCGACGCAGCACTTCTTCTTGGGCATCTTCGCCGGCTTCCCCACGCGGTGAGGTTAGCCATGCCTTGCTGGCCCGTCCACGGGTCCGGCGTGTCGCCGACTACCGTGCGGAGGACGTCACTTCGCGAGAAACGGGAGCCCCGATGGCCGCCGAGCCCTTCATCGACCTGCTCAACGCCCAGATCGGCCACGAGTTCGCCGCCCACCAGCAGTACGTGGCCTGCGCCATCTACTTCGACGAGCTGACCATGCCGCAGACCGCGCAGCTGTTCTTCGACCAGGCGGCCGAGGAGCGCAACCACGCGATGATGATGGTGCGCTACCTGCTCGACGCCGACGCGCGCGTGCAGATCCCCGGCATCGCCGCGCCGATCACCGACTTCCCCGACGTCGTCGCCCCGGTCGCGCTCGCGCTGGACCAGGAGAAGCGGGTCACCGAGCAGATCAACCAGCTCACCGCCGTCGCCCGGCAGCACAACGACTTCGCCAGCGACCAGTTCATGCAGTGGTTCATCAAGGAGCAGGTCGAGGAGGTCAGCAAGATGAGCGACCTGCTGGCCATCGTCAAGCGCTCCACGCACGACCTGGAGACGATCGAGGACTACGTGCTGCGCGAGGTCAAGGCGGAGTCGACCGACCCGACCGCCCCCGCCATCGCCGGCGCCGCCGGCTGACTCCCCCGGATCTCCGCCAAGACGGCCATCTTGGCGGAGGTCCTCACATCCGGAAGACGCCATAGCCGACCTCCTCCAGGGGGCCGTTCGCGCAGGCCGACAGGGCGAGCCCGAGCACGGTGCGGGTCTGCGCGGGGTCGATCACGCCGTCGTCCCAGAGCCGGGCGGTGGCGTGGTACGGGTTGCCCTCCTCCTCGTACTGCGCCCGGATCGGCGCCGTGAACGCCTCCTCGTCCTCGGCGCTCCAGGCGTCCCCGAGCCGGTCGCGGCGCACCTGGGCGAGCACGCTGGCGGCCTGCTCCCCACCCATCACCGAGATCCGTGCGTTGGGCCAGGTGAACAGGAACCGGGGTGAGTACGCCCGGCCGCACATCGAGTAGTTGCCGGCGCCGAACGAGCCGCCGATGACGACGGTCAGCTTCGGCACCCGGGCGCAGGCGACGGCGGTGACCATCTTCGCGCCGTGCTTGGCGATGCCGCCGGCCTCGTAGTCGCGGCCGACCATGAAGCCGCTGATGTTCTGCAGGAACAGCAGCGGGATCGACCGCCGGTCGCACAGCTCGATGAAGTGGGCGCCCTTGAGCGCCGACTCGGCGAACAGCACCCCGTTGTTGGCGACGATGCCCACCGGGTGGCCGTGCAGCCGGGCGAACCCGGTCACCAGCGTCGGCCCGTAGAGCGGCTTGAACTCGGCGAACCGGCTGCCGTCGACCAGCCGTGCGATCACCTCGCGCACGTCGTAGGGCGTGCGGACGTCGACCGGGACGACGTCGTACAGCGACTCCGCCGGGTACCGGGGCTCCTGGACCGGCTCGACGTCCCACGGCCGGGCTCCGCGCGGGCCCAGGGTGCCGACGATCTGGCGGACGATCTGCAGGGCGTGCGCGTCGTCCTCGGCCAGGTGGTCCGTGACCCCGCTGACCCGGGAGTGCAGCTCGCCACCGCCCAGGTCCTCGGCGCTGACCTCCTCCCCCGTCGCCGCCTTCACCAGCGGCGGGCCGCCGAGGAAGATCGTGCCCTGGCCGCGGACGATGACCGCCTCGTCGCTCATCGCCGGCACGTACGCGCCGCCCGCAGTGCACGAGCCCAGGACGGCGGCCAGCTGCGGGATGCCCGCCTTGGACATGGTGGCCTGGTTGTAGAAGATCCGGCCGAAGTGGTCGCGGTCGGGGAACACCTCGTCCTGCAGCGGCAGGAAGGCGCCCCCGGAGTCGACCAGGTAGACGCAGGGCAGCCGGTTGTGCAGCGCCACCTCCTGCGCGCGCAGGTGCTTCTTCACCGTCATCGGGTGGTAGGTGCCGCCCTTGACGGTGGCGTCGTTGGCGACGACGACGACCTCGCGGCCGGCCACCCGGCCGATCCCGGTCACGATGCCGGCGGCCGGCACCTCCCCGTCGTACAGGCCGTGCGCGGCCAGCGGCGACAGCTCCAGGAACGGGCTGCCGGGGTCGAGCAGCGCGTCGACCCGGTCGCGCGGGAGCAGCTTCCCGCGGTCGACGTGCCGGCGGCGGGCCCGCTCGCCGCCGCCGAGGGCGACCCGCGCGAGGTGTGCGGACAGCTCGGCGACCAGGGCGCGGTGGGCCGTGGCGTTGCGCTCGGCCGCGGTCGGGTCCGCCGGCGGGGCGGTGGGGATCACCGGTGCGTCCACGGGTGCGAGTGAACCACGTCACTCCGGCTCGTGTGAACAGCGGTTAACCTCTCGGCGTGGCCGCCGACCGGGACAGCGCGCTGTCCGCCGACGCCGCGCGCCCGTCCCGCCGCGAGCAGATCCTGCGGGCCGCTGCGCAGCTGTTCGCCGAGCGCGGGGCCCGGGCGGTCGGCGTCGACGACGTGGGCGCGGCCGTCGGTGTCACCGGCCCGGCGATCTACCGGTACTTCACCGGCAAGGACGCGATGCTCGCCGAGATGCTGCTGCGGATCAGCGAGCGGCTGCTGGCCGGGGGTGGCGAGCGGGTCGCGGCGGCCGGGGACGACCCGCTCGAGCAGCTGCGCGCCCTGATCGCCTTCCAGGTCGAGTTCGCCCTGGACAACCCCGCGCTGATCACCGTGCACGACCGCGACCTCGGCGTCCTCGGCGAAACCGACGCCCGGCGGGTGCGGCAGCTGCAGCGGCGCTACGTCGAGGTGTGGGTCGAGGTGCTGGGCCGGGTCCACCCGCGGGCGGGCACCGCGGCCTGCCGGGCGCGGGCGCACGCGCTGTTCGGGCTGGTCAACTCCACGCCGCACAGCGCCGGGCAGCTGCCCCGCCCGGCGATGGCCGAGCTGCTCGGGGCGATGACCCTGGCCGCCGCCACCGCGCCGGCCTGAGGTTCACTCGCCGGTGCCCGGCAGCGCCAGCGCGGAGCTGGTCAGCACGTCGAGTGCCGCGCTGGGCCCGGCCTCGCCGGCCCACGCCGACTCGACGATCGTGACGCCGATGCCCCGCTGGCTGCTGGCGTACTGCGCGCCCTGCAGCCGCGGCGGGGCGCCGGGGTAGCCGATCCCCTCCCGGAGCAGGTCGCTGACGTTGCCGCTGCCGTCGGTGTCGGCCAGCGCGCGCAGCGCCTGCGCCAGCGACGCCTCCGGCATGGTGACCTCGGCGACCGAGACGACCGCCGAGCGGCCGTCGGCCTCCGCCGACCACAGCGAGCGCACCAGGCCGGTGCACTCGTTCTCGGCGAAGAACGAGGCGACCGAGCCGTAGGCGTGGTCGGCGCAGCTGGTGTCGCGCCGGCTGACCTGGAGGGTGTAGGTGACCCCGTCGATGAGCTCGGTGTGCCCGGGCTGAGCGCCGTCGACACCGCCCGGCGCCGGCGCCTCGGTGGTGGCGCCGACCGGGTCGGCCGTGCGCTCGTCCCCGCGGGAGGTGAGGACGACGACGCCCAGCACCCCGGCCAGCAGCACCAGCGCCAGCGCCGCCACCGCGAGCACGGCGCGCCGGCTCCTGGGGGCTCCGGCGGCGGCGGTCGCCCCGCTCCCGGGTGCGCTGCGGCGGGGCCGCAGCCCCGGCGGCAGCTCACGGGGCCCGGCGACCCGCGGTGACCCGGACGGCGGGCTCCCGACGCTCCCCGGTCCGAACGGGTAGGCGGTCGTCGACCGGGAACCGGTGGACGGCTCGTACGCCGGCTGCGCCGCGGTCGCCGGCCCGGAGCCCCCGGGCGACGGGGCAGCGCCACCGAAGAGCCCGTCCAGCCCGCCGGTGTCGTCCCGGTCCGGCTGCGCGGTCTTCCCCTCCGGCGCGGGGTCGGCGAGCAACGACACGGTGTCCCCCGCGCTGGACGACCGCAGCTCGACGGGCACCACCGCCTCCTGGGTCGCATCCGCCTGCGCGGTCCCCGGCGCCTGGTCCGCGGCCGGGGACCCGGCGGGCTCGGCCACCGCGGGCTCAGCGGCCACCGCCGGCTCGGGGGCAGCCGCCTGTGCGGCGGGCTCGGTGCGGGCCGGGGCCGCGGACTCCCCCGCCTGCTGGGCCGCGGACTCCCCCGCCTGCTGGGCCGCCACGGCGGCCGCGGCCACCCGGGCGGCCGCGGCCGGGTCGACCAGGGGCCCGGCGGGCGTGACCCGGCCGATGCCGTTGCCGGTCGCCGGCGCGGCGGCGACCCGGCTGGGCGAGGCGTTGAGCGCGGCAGGCGTGAGCAGGTCGGGACGGCGCAGCACGTAGGGCGAGTAGGGGAAGCCCTCCCCGTTGAGCTCCTCGACCGACGGGGAGCGGCCGGCCACGCCCAGCGCCTCGATCGCCGCCCGTACGTCGGCGGTGGTCCAGAGGCGCGGGTTGTCGGTACCGGCGTGCCGGCTGGCCCGGGCCACGCCGAGCAGCAGCGAGCGGGCGTCCAGGACGGCGACCTGGTCGCCCTCGCCGAGGTCGCCGTCGGCGGGCACCAGCCCGGTGACGGCGCCGGTGAGCACGGTGAGCCGGGCGATCCGGCCGGGCTCCAGGCCGGCGCGCCGCAGGGTCACCGCGACGTGCATGCCGGCGCGCATCAGCCCGTCCAGTGGGGTCGACCCGCCACCGCCGAGCTGCAGCACGCTGCCCGGCCCCTCGCCGTCCCCGATGGTCCAGGGACCCTCCGGGCCGGCGGTCACCACGCCGGTCTGCCGCTCGACCTCGACGACCCGGACGACGGCGAGGCCCTCGGGCACGAAGAGGACCGCGTCCGACTGCCGCCGCTGCAGCGGGGGCTCGACGATCGGCAGGGAGGCCATGACCGCCCCGCGCACGGCGCTGCCGGTGTCCCAGCTGGCGAGCTCGGCGAAGAACGCACGCTCGGCCGCCGACTCCAGGCGGCTCGGCGTGACGATCAGCACGGGGTCTCCACGGTCGGGCGACGGGCCGCCGCGGTCGGGCGACGACGGCACGGACCGACCCGACGTTACGTCATCGCGCCGCCCGTCCCGGGTTCACCGGACGGGCGCGCCGCCGGTTCCCGCCGCGACCGCGGCGTCCGGCGCACCGTCCCGGCCGGGTTCGACCGCGTCCCGCCAGCGGAGGAACGCCGACGTCCGGGCGACGCCGTCGACCGTGCCCCACAGCACGGCGAAGGCGAGCGCGACCAGCGGCAGCGCCGCCCAGTTCCAGGGCGGGACCTCCGCGACGACCGACTGCCCGAAGGCGGCCAGCGCGACCCCGGCGGTGACCGGGAAGGCGGCCAGCCACCCCGGCATCCGGGCCAGCACGGCCAGGTCGACCAGGAAGGCGCCGGCCAGCAGCATCACCGGCACCACCGAGGGCGGGAACCCGGTGGCGGTCAGCAGCAGCCAGGTGACAGCGCGGTAGGCCAGGTAGCCGCCGGCGATCGTCGTCGCCGTCCAGCGCAGCCCGACCGTCTTCCGGGCGACGACGAGCGCGAGCAGACCGGCGCAGACCAGCCACGCGGGGTGCACCCAGGAAGGCACCGGCAGCATGAACTGGGCGGCGTCCTGCCCCTGCGAGGCGGCGAAGTCCAGCAGTTGCGGCTCGGCGGTGGTCCGCCCGGCGCGGTAGTCGGCCAGCGACAGCACCCCGTACTCCTGGTGCTGGTTGGGGAACAGGACGTTCTCCACGAAGAACAGCCACAGTCCCAGCGAGACCAGGTCGCGCAGCCGGCCGGGTGCCGCGTAGAGCCACCAGCCGCGGATGGCGCCGGCCAGCATGATCGCGGTGCCGAGGTAGAGCAGCGCGTGGCTGGGGCTCCAGCTGGTGATGTCCAGCCCGTTGATCCGGTGGTTGACCAGGTCGACCGGGATGGCCACCAGGAAGGTGGCGGTGCCTGCCTGCATCAGCCGGAGCGCCCGCTGGTCGACGCCGTGGCCGCTGTAGCTGTGGAAGACGACCAGCGCGACCACCACGACGGTGCCCAGGGTGTTGAGCAGGTGCGGCGGGGCCAGGTCGTCGCGGAGCCACTTGAAGTGCCAGGAGACGTCCCAGGAGGAGCCGAGCATCTTCAGCGTGAACGCGGCCAGCCAGGCGGTGTAGATCCACCGCAGCTCGAGCTGGCTGGTCGGCCGGCCGGGGCGGCCGGGGGTCATGTAGGCCGCCCAGAGCCAGCGCAGCAGCGCGACGGGATGGCGCAGGCCGGTGCGGAGCGAACCGGGAGCCGGGGGCACCGACGTGGACCGGGGTGCGACGGGCGTGGTCGGGGTCACTCGCAGCTCCGCTGGTTCGAGGCAGGAGCCTGCACAGTAGCGGCGCCGAAGCCGCAGGTCAGCTCGCCGCGGGCAGCTCCGGGGCGGATGGGGCGGCTGGTGCCGGTGAGCCGCCACGGCCCCGCGTGCGTAGGGTGCCGGGTCGTGGCCGAGAGCGCACCGCAGAACCTGGTCTGGATCGACTGCGAGATGACCGGGCTGGACCTGACCCGGGACAAGCTGATCGAGGTCGCCGTCGTCGTGACCGACTCGCAGCTGAACGTGCTGGACCCCGGCCTGGACGTGATCATCCACGCCGACGACGACGCGCTGGACGGCATGCTCGAGGTCGTCACCGAGATGCACGCGAAGTCGGGGCTGACCGAGGCGGTGCGCGCCTCGACGGTGACCCTGGCCGAGGCCGAGGAGCAGGTGCTGGCCTACGTGAAGCGGTTCGTCCCCGAGCGGCGCACCGCACCGCTGTGCGGCAACTCGATCGGCACCGACCGCGGCTTCCTGGCCCGGGACATGCCGACCCTGGACGACCACCTGCACTACCGGATGATCGATGTCTCCTCGATCAAGGAGCTGGCCCGCCGCTGGTTCCCCCGGGTGTACTTCGCCCAGCCGCAGAAGGGGCTGGCCCACCGGGCCCTCGCCGACATCATCGAGTCGATCCGCGAGCTCGCCTTCTACCGCCGGACGCTGTTCGTGGCCGACCCGGGCCCCAGCAGCGACCAGGCGCAGGCCGCATCCGCGCAGGTCGTCGAGGCGTTCGCGGAGGTCCTGGCGGCCGGTGCGGCCGACGGCGCAGCCCTGGGCGACCAGCCCCCCGCAGCGGGCTGAACGACTCCGGTATCGTTGCCCCGGTTCGTCCCGCTCGGGGCGGGCGATGGTGGGTGTAGCTCAGCTGGTAGAGCGCCAGGTTGTGATCCTGGATGTCGCGGGTTCAAGTCCCGTCACTCACCCCACGTGCAGAAGGCCCTGGTCAGTGTCCTGACCAGGGCCTTCTGTGCGTCGGCGCCCCGACGCCGGGGTCAGACCTTCGTGTTGCGCTTCACCCAGCCGAAGACCGCGGTGGCGACGAAGAGCACGGCGCCGATGACGACGAGCCAGAACAGCCCCTCGATCACCGAGCCGATGACGATGAGCGCCAGCCAGATGACCAGCAGCAGCGCGATGAACCCGAGCACGGGCCCTCCTCTCGTAGTGTCCTGTCCCGCCGGTGTCCGACAACGGCCCGGAGCACTCCCGGACCGCTGTGATCGTCACGAGAGCGTCATGGCCCGTCCCGGTGGGCGGGCCGGCCATGACGCGGACCGCTGCGCACCGGGTCCGACCTGGCGAAAGGGGGGCAGGGCATGAGGGAACAGCCGCCGGTCCCTGCTGACCCCGCGACCGCACGCCCGGACGGTCGGGTGACCGCACTGCACCGCGAGGCGACGATCGCCGGGCGCCTCCTGGTCATCGGGCTGGCCGCCGTGGGCGCCATCTGGCTGGTGCTGCAGGTCCAGTTCGTCGCGGCCGCGGCGATGCTGGGCCTCGCGCAGGTGGCGATGCTGTGGCCGATCACCCGCTGGCTGCGGTGGCACGGCGTGCCGGCCGTGCTGGCCGCCGTCCTCTGTGTCGTGGCCTACCTGGCGTTCTTCGTGAGCGTCCTGTTCTTCCTCGTGCTCCAGTTGATCGGCGCCTGGCCGGGCCTGGTCGCAGCGGGCACCGACGCCGTCAACGCGATCTCCGCCTGGGCCCAGGACCGCACGGACGACCTCGACAACGCCGGGCTCGACCAGGTCCTCGACCAGCTGGAGTCGTCCGTGGGCACCGCGATGAGCGGGCTCGGCGGTGCGGCGGCCCAGGGCCTCAACGCAGCGGGCAACGTCGCGACCGTCCTGGCGATCGCCCTGTTCTTCACCCTCTTCGCCCTCACCAGCGGCGACCGGTTGTGGCGGCAGTTCGTCCGGGCGCTCCCACCGGGGCGCCGTGCGCCCACCGACGCGGCCTTCCGCGCCGGCATGCGCACGGCCGGTGCGTGGTTCTACGCGGCCACCGCCACCGGCCTCATCGACGGAGTCCTCATCGGCTTCGGGCTGTGGGTGCTCGGCGTCCCGCTGGCCTTGCCGATCGGCGCGCTCACGTTCCTGCTGGGCTACGTGCCGCTGGTGGGGGCCACCATCGCGGGTGCGGTGGCGGTCGCCGTCGCCGGGGTCACCGGCGGGCTGAGCCAGGCGCTGTGGGCGCTGCTGATCGTGGTCGTGGTGCAGCAGATCGAGGGCAACGTGCTGGCCCCGCTGCTGCTCTCCCGGGCGATCAGCTTCCACCCGCTCGTCGTGCTGCTCCTCACGACCGGGGCCGCCTCGGCGTTCGGCCTGCTGGGGCTGTTCGTCGCGGTCCCGGTGGCCGGGGTGCTCGCGGCCGCCGTGCAGGGGTGGCGCCGGGAGATGCGTTCCCCGGCGGAGGTGCGGCCGGCCGGCCCGGACGGTGCGGATGGCGCCGAGGTCCGGGCAGCACCGCTCGGACCCGGCCACCGACCCGGGCCAGACTCGCCCGAACCGCTGGCGAGCACCCGGTCCACGTCCACGCCCACGCGCGCGCGCCGAGAAGAAGGCCCGCGCGGGAGCCGCGAGAGCGGCTGAGCGGACGGCGGGGCCGGTTGCGGCGTCGCGTCGCCGAGCTCGGTACGTCGTGTTCCGGACCATGGACGAGAAGTGGGGGTACACCGACGACGGGCCGGTGAAGCCGGGGCATCTGCCCAGTCCCCGCCGGACGAGGTCCGCTCGATCGGGCAGGCTGCGCCTCGTGCCGTTCGACCCACCGCCACTGACCGTCTGCCGCGCCGACGACCTGTGCTGGGAGGTGGTCGAGCCGCTGGTCTACCGCGGGCGCCGGGACGTCTTCGTCGTCCCGGCCGGGTTCCGCACCGACTTCGCCTCGGTGCCCCGGGTGGTCGTGTGGCTGTTCCCGCAGTTCGGTCGGTTCACCCTGGCCGCGGTCCTGCACGACTGGCTGGTGACCGAGGGGGTGCGCAGCACCGTGGTCAGCGCGCGGGACGCCGACGGCCTCTTCCGGCGGGTGCTGCGCGAGCTCGGGGTCCCGCCCGTGCGTCGCTGGCTGATGTGGACCGGCGTGCGCTGGGGCGCACTGGTGCCCCCGGCGCGCCGGGCGGGCTGGGTCCGCGACGCGCCCCGGGTGCTGGCGCTGTCGCTGCTCGCTGCGCCGCTGGTCGTGCCGCCGGCGGCGGTCGTCGCCGTCGCGCTGGGGGTCTACACCGCGGTCGAGGCCGCCGTCTGCGCCGTCCTGCCCGGGAGCCACCGACGCGCCGACCGCGGACTGCGGCTGTAGCCGATGGGAGGCCGGACCCGGACCGGAACGCGGAGCGGGTCAGGGGCCGGGTCACGGCCACCCGGGCGGGTCCGGTCAGGAGAGCGCGGAGCCCGCCTGCCACTCGCTCCACGGGATCGCCCAGTCGTAGATGTCGCCGTCGACCGCCGAGAGCATCGGGCCGATGGAGTTGACCACCTCGACGACGTCGCCGGGCTGGGAGAAGTCGTAGAACCACTTGGCCCGGTCGGTGGAGAGGTTGATGCATCCGTGCGAGACGTTCGCCGAGCCCTGGTCGCCCACCGACCAGGGCGCCGCGTGCACGAACTCGCCGTTGTTGGAGATGCGCGTCGCGTACTCGACGTCGGTGCGGTAGCCACCGGGGGCGTCGACGGCCAGGCCGAAGGTCGAGGAGTCCATGGTGATGTCGGCGAACTTCTCCAGCACCACGTGCGCGCCGTTGCGGGTCGGGTTCTCGCTGCTGCCGGCGCTCATCGGCCAGCTCTGCACCTGCCGGTCGCCGTCGTGCACGGTGAGCGTGTGCGCACCGGCGTCGGCGACGGAGACGTGCTTCGCGCCGATGGAGAAGGAGATCGTGCGGTCCTTCTCGCCCCAGACGCCGTCGCCGAAGTCGACGCCGTAGAGGTCGGCGTGCAGCGTGACGTCGGTGTGCGCCGGCCAGTACGTCGACGGGCGGAAGTGCACCTCGTCGTCGCGCACCCAGTTCCACACGCCGTCGGTCGGGGTGGAGCTCTCGACGAGCAGGTGGCTCTCCACGGCCGCCTTGTCGGCCACCGGGTCGTCGAAGAACACCCGGATCGGCATGCCGACGCCGACGGTGGTGCCGTCCAGCGGGCCGATGCCCGGGGTGGACAGCGTCGCGGGGCTGACCGTGGTGAAGGTGCTGGTGGCCGTGGTCTCCACGTCGTCGGCGTTCGTCGCCGTGGCGGTGACCGTGTAGCTGGTGCCGTAGGCCAGCGGCTCGTCGGGCGTCCACGCCTGCGCGGCCGGGTCGCCCTCCACGGCGCCGACCGTGCCGGCCACCGTGACGCCGTCGGCGGTGGTCACCTCGACGTCGGCCAGCTCGCCCGCGGCGACGGTCAGCTGCACCGGCGTCGTGGGCGGGAGGCCGGTGGCGCCGTCGGCGACGCTCAGGGAGACCTCCGCGGGCGCGGCCGACGACGGTGCCGCCGCAGCGGACCCGTCGGACGACCCCTGACAGCCGACCAGCAGCGCGAGCACCGCTGCGATGAGCGCTGCGGCGATCCGTCTCGCCCGGCGTGACCCCACGACGACCTGCCCTCTCCCGGCGCACGCCCACCCGAGCCCGTCCCGGAGGCACCGCACGCACATCGACCCAGTGTCCACGCCGGTGCTGACAGTCAGGTGTGAGCAGGGGCATGCTGCCCAGCTGCTCGTGGGCGACGGACGCCGTGTAGAGTTCTCCTCCGTTGCCCGGCACTGCCGCGCGACACGCGCCATTAGCTCAATTGGCAGAGCAGCTGACTCTTAATCAGCGGGTTCGGGGTTCGAGTCCCTGATGGCGCACCCCCCGCGAAGCGGCCTCGTCCTCCGGGACGAGGCCGCTTCGTCGTTCCCGGGCCGGGCGGCATCCCCGCCAGCGGGCAGGCACAGTGGAGGGCGTGACCGCACCGTCGAACTCCCCCGCCGATCTCGGCGCCGCCCGCGCCCGCGAGTACCTGCAGCTGGTCGAGGCCGGCCGCAGCGACGACGCCGAGCAGCTGCTCACCGGCCTCTCCGACACCCGCGAGCTCGTGTACGTCGGCGCCGGCTTCACCGCGCTGGCCCGCCGCGCCGGCCGCACCCTGCCCACCGCGATGCGCGCGCAGGCCAGCACCCGACAGGTGCTGCTCGGCCAGCTGCGCGACCGCAACCGCGGCGACGCCGAGGGGCTGCGGGAGTGGCTGCGCCGCGCCGCCGAGGAGGTGCGCACGGTCGACCGGCTGGCCGAGGCGGCCCGGCAGCAGCTGGGCACCGCCGGATCAGCCGGGTGAGGCGCTCAGCGGCGTCCGGCCGAGCGCGGCGGCCAGCGGCAGCGCGACGGTGAGCAGCACCGCGATCAGCACGTACGTCCACGGCAGGCCCACCCCGGCGGCGACCGCCCCGACCAGCAGCGCGCCGGTCGCCGTCCCGCTGTCGTAGCAGACGTTCCACACCGCGCTCACGGTGGCGGCCGGACCGCCGCCGGCGCGCGCCAGCGCGACCACCAGGGTGAGGTTCTGCACTGCGCCGTAGGTGACGCCGAGCAGCAGCGAGCCGCCCAGCACGAGGGCCGCGCCGGCGGCGACCAGCCCCCAGGCGATGAGCAGCAACCCGGCCACCCCCGCCGCCAGCGTGCCGGGCAGCAGCGCCCGGGCGCCGAGCCGGTCGACCAGCACCCCCACCCGCCACCGGGCGAGCCCGCTGGTCAGGCCGTAGCAGAGCAGCGCCACCGGGGCGAGGGCCCCGTCGGGCCGCTCGATCGGCAGGAAGGTGAAGAACCCCGCCGCGGCGAACGTGACCACCAGCAGCACCAGCGACGGGGCGATGGCGGCCCGCACCGCTCGGCGCGCCGAACCCGGCCGCGGTCTCGGCTGCTCGACCGCGGCCATCGCCCGGCCCAGCGCCGGCGCGAACAGGCAGGCGAGCGCGGGTGCGGCGGAGAGGGCGGCCACCCAGCCGAAGTGCCCGGCCAGGGTGAGGGCGGTGCCCCCGGGCACCGCGCCCAGCATCGGCACGGCGATCGCCAGCCCGTACAGGCCGATCGACTCGCCGCGGCGCTCCGGTGGCACCACCTGCGCGGCGATCGTCGAGCCGAGCACGGTGATCACCGCGAAGCCCAGGCCGCGGACGGCGGAGACGGCGGCGAACCAGCCCAGGTCCTCCGACAGCAGGTACAGCGGCGAGGGCAGCCCGAGGGCGAGCAGCCCGGCGACGAGCACCGGGGTGAGCCCCAGCCGGTTCACCAGCGCCGGCACCGCCAGCTGACCCAGCACGGTCACGCCGAGGAACACGGTGGTGACCGAACCGGCCGCGGTGAGCCCGTGTCCGACCGCCGCGGCGTGCGCCGGCAGCGCCGAGAGCAGCAGCGAGTAACTGAGGAAGCCGAGCAGGTTCAGGGAGAACAGCGACCGGACGGCCGGGATCTGCCACAGCGAGCTCCGCGGCTGCGTCCCGGTCACCCGCCGTCCTCCCGTCGCCGGTTCCCGGCATCTGCCCCTACGGTCGAGGCATGGAATCCACGCCCAGCATCCCGGCGTCCACCAGCATCGTCGTCATGGGGGTCTCCGGGTCCGGCAAGTCGACCATCGCCACCGAGCTCGCGCGACGGCTGCAGTGGGAGTTCATCGAGGGCGACGACCTGCACCCGCCGGAGAACGTCGAGAAGATGCGCAGCGGCACCCCGCTGGAGGACGAGGACCGCTGGCCGTGGCTGCGCCGCATGGCCGAGCTGATCGGCGAGCACGAGGCCGCCGGGACGTCGTTCATCCTCACCTGCTCCGCGCTCAAGCGGAGCTACCGGGACCTGCTCCGCGACGGCCACCCCTCGGTGTGGTTCGCCCATGCGAACACCTCCGAGGAGGTGCTCACCGAGCGGCTGGCCATGCGCCAGGGGCACTACATGCCGCCGAGCCTGCTGCGCAGCCAGCTGGAGACCCTGGAACCGCTGGGCGACGACGAGCCCGGCGCCGTGGTGTCCGGCGAGGGCTCCGTGGAGGAGACGGTCGCCGACTTCCTCACCGAGCTCTGTGAGGAGCGGAAGATCCAGCTGCCGTGACACCGGTCGGCCTTCCGGCCTCCACTGCGACGGCTCGATGTCGACGGGGTCCGTCGCTCGGCCGCGAAGCGGGCTCCGGCCGCACGAGGGAGGCCGGTAGGCCGACAGTCAGCGCATGTGCGGGTAGCGGTGGTCGGTGGCGGGGACGAACGTCTCCTTGATCGACCGGGTCGACGTCCAGCGCAGCAGGTTCTGCGCAGCCCCCGCCTTGTCGTTGGTGCCCGAGCCGCGGCCACCGCCGAAGGGCTGCTGCCCGACGACGGCGCCGGTGGGCTTGTCGTTGACGTAGAAGTTGCCGGCAGCGTGCCGCAGGAGCCGCTGGGCGTGCGCGATCGCCGTCCGGTCCTGGGCGATCACCGAGCCGGTCAGCGCGTAGGGGGCGGCCGACTCCATCTGGGTGAGCACGGTGTCGTGGTCGGCGTCGTCGTAGACGTGCACCGCGAGCACCGGGCCGAAGTACTCGGTGGTGAAGACGTCGTGCCCGGGATCGGTGCCCTCGATGACGGTCGGCCGCACGAAGAAGCCCTCGCTGTCGTCGGCGGTGCCGCCGGCGAGCACGGTGAGCGCGTCGTCGGCCGCCGCCGACTCGAGCACGTCCGACAGCCTGGTGAACGACTTCCGGTCGATGACCGCGCCCATGAAGTTCGAGAAGTCGGTGACGTCGCCCATCGGGATCTCCTCGACGGTGCCGATCAGGTCGTCGCGGATCCGGCCCCAGAGGCTGCGCGGCACGTAGGCCCGCGACGCCGCCGAGCACTTCTGCCCCTGGTACTCGAAGGCGCCGCGGATCATCGCGGTGCGCAGCACGTCGGGGTCGGCGGAGGGGTGGGCGACGATGAAGTCCTTGCCACCGGTCTCGCCGACGATCCGCGGGTAGCCGCGGTAGGTGTCCAGGTTCTCGGCCACCCGCTGCCAGAGGTGCTTGAACACCGGCGTCGAGCCGGTGAAGTGGATGCCGGCCAGGTCGCGGTCGACGAGCACCACGTCGGAGACCTGGTGCCCGTCGCCGGGCAGCATGTTGATCACGCCCGGCGGCAGGCCGGCGGCCTCGAGCAGCCGCATCAGGAAGTGCGCGGCGAACTGCTGGGTGGGGGCCGGCTTCCAGATGACCGTGTTGCCCATCAACGCCGGCGCGGTGGGCAGGTTGCCGGCGATGGCGGTGAAGTTGAACGGCGTGACCGCGTAGACGAAGCCCTCCAGCGGGCGGTGGTCGGTGCGGTTCCACACCCCGGCGCTGCTCACCGGCTGCTCGGCGATCACCTGGCGGGCGAAGTGCACGTTCCAGCGCCAGAAGTCGATCAGCTCGCAGGCGCTGTCGATCTCGGCCTGGTGGGCGGTCTTGCTCTGGCCGAGCACCGTGGCGGCGTTGAGCGTCTGCCGCCACGGGCCGGCCAGCAGGTCGGCGGCCTTGAGGAAGACCGCGGCCCGGTCGTCGAACGACAGCTCCGACCAGCCCGGCGCTGCCTGCTTCGCGCACCGCACCGCCTCCTCGGCATCCGCCGCGGTGGCGTGCGCCGAGGCGCCGAGCAGCTGGGCGTGCCGGTGCGGGGCGACGACGTCGAAGGCGGCGCCGCGGCCCATCCGCTGGACGCCCCCGATCGTGGCGGTCAGCTCGACCGGCGCGGCGGCCAGCTCGGTCAGCCGCTGCTGGAGAGCGGCCCGTTCCGGCGAGCCGGGGGCGTGGTCGCGCACCGGCTCGTTGCGCGGCACGGGGACCTGGGTGACGGCGTCCATGGGTGCTCCTCGGGTGTCGGCGTCGCCAGAATGGCCATTCGGGCGACGAGCGGGGTCAGGAACGGGTGGCGAGGGAGCGCAGGAAGAACTGCACGTTGGCCGGGCGCTCGGCCAGGCGGCGCATGAAGTAGCCGTACCAGTCGGCGCCGTAGGGCACGTAGGCCCGCACGGTGTGCCCGGCGGCGGCCAGCCGGGTCTGCTCGTCGGGGCGGATGCCGTAGAGCAGCTGGAGCTCGCAGCTGTCGCTGCCCCGCCCGGTCTCGGCGACCAGCTCCAGGAACCGGGCGATCAGCGCCGGGTCGTGGGTGCCGGCCATCGGGTAGCCGTCGCCGCGGACCAGGGTCTCCAGGCAGCGGGCGTAGGCGGCGTCGACAGCGGCCTTCTCCTGGTGGGCCACGGCCGCCGGCTCCTGGTAGGCGCCCTTGACCAGCCGCACCCGGGAGCCGGGGGTGGCCAGCGCGCGGGCGTCGTCCTCGGTGCGGTGCAGCATCGCCTGCAGCACTGCACCGGTGCCCGGGTGGTCGCCACGCAGCTCGGCCAGCACGCCGAGGGTGGAGTCGACGGTGCGGCACTCCTCCATGTCGAGGGTGACCGTCGTGCCCAGCGCCGAGGCCGCCTCGACCACCGGGCGCACCAGCGCCAGCGCGACGTCGTCGCCGCCGACCGGCAGTGCCTGACCGAAGGCCGACAGCTTCACCGACACCTCCGCCCGCCGGCCCAGGCCGAACGGCGCGAGCCCGTCGAGGGCGGCGAGGTAGGCGTCCCGGGTGCGCTGCGCCTCGCGACGGTCGGTGACGCCCTCGCCGAGGTGGTCCAGGGTCACCGCCAGCCCGGAGGCGGTCAGCGCCCGGACGACGTCGAGCACCTCGGGCAGCGTCTCCCCCGCCACGAACCGGTCGACGACGCGCCGGGTGACCGGCGTCCCGGTGACCACCCGCCGCAGACCTGGGCGCCGGGCGGCGGCCAGCAGGGCCTTCGAGGTGAGCACGGCAACCTCCCGGAACGCGCGGTGTGACCCACGACGCTAGGCAGCGGGGTTCGCCCGCACCAGCGGCAGACGTAGGGAATCCGGCGCCCCGCTTCGTACGATCGTCTGAACGGCGGGAGGAGCCCGGTGCGCGACGACCTGCAGGACCTGGTGGACGAGGTGTCCCGGGTGCTGGGCGCCCCGGCGACCCTGGAGGACCGGGACTTCACGCTGCTCGCCTTCTGCGCCCACGGGGACAGCGACGGCATCAGCACCATGGACGCCGTCCGGACCCGCTCGATCCTCGGCCGCGGCTCCACCCCGCAGGTCCGCGCCAGGTTCGAGGAGCACGGCATCACCACCGCCACCGGCCCGCTGCGGATCCCGGCCGATCCGGCCGCCGGGGTCCTCACCCGGCTGTGCCTGCCGGTGCGCTCGGGCGACCGGCTGCACGGGTGGCTGTGGCTGCTCGACGCCGGCCGGACCGACGTGACCGACCCCGGCGCACCGGGGCTGGCCGAGGCGCTGGAGCTGGCCGCGGAGGCCGGGCGACTGCTGGCCGGGGCTGGCTCGGGGACGGCGGAGCTGTCCACCGCCCTGTCCACCGCGCTCACCGCCGCGGCCCCCGCCCGGGCGCTGCGACACCTGACCGACGCCGTGGGCCCGGGCACGTCCGTGGCACTGGTGGCGGTGCACCCGGGCGGGGACGGTCTGCCCGCGGGCTGGACCGCTCCGGGCGCGGGGGCGGTGAGCACCGTGCTCGAGGGCGGCCGGCTGGTCGCCGTGCTGCTCGCCCTCCCCGCGGACGGCGACGCGCGGGCGGCGGGTGCGCTGACCGCGGCGGCGCTGGCCGACCTGCCCGCGGGCAGCACCGCGGGGGTGGCCGCACCACGGACCGGCTGCGCCGAGCTGACCACCCAGTGGCGGGAGGCCCGGATCGCGGCCCGGGTCGCGGGGGTCGACGCCCGGTTCTCCCCCGCCGCGTCCTGGGCCGAGCTCGGGGTCTGGCGACAGGTGGCCGAGCTGCCCGGGCCGGACCCGGCGCTGGCCCCGCTGGTGGCCGACCCGGTGCTGACCGCGACCGCCGCGACGTGGCTGGACTGCGCCGCCAGCCCGCAGCGGGCGGCCGCCCGGCTGCGGGTGCACCGGCAGACGCTGTACTACCGGCTGGGCCGGATCGAGCAGCTCACCGGGCTGGACCTCAGCGACGGCGCCGACCGGCTGCTGCTGCACCTCGGCGTGCGCGCCGCCCAGTTGGTCGACGCAACGACGCCGCCGCCCGATCGTCACCCCGGTGCCCTACGCTGAACGACTTGAGCACAGCAGGAGAAGCGTTCCCCGGGACCCGGGCCGGCGCGGTGGACGACGGGGACCCGGTGACCGACGACCGTGACGTGCTGCGCCGACTGCGCAGCGAGACCGCGGCCGAGCACCGGGCCGTCGAGGACACCCTCGACCTGCTCGACCCCCAACTGACCCGCGAGCGCCTGGTCACTGCCCTCACCCGGATGCACGGCTTCTGGCGCGCCGCCGAGGCCGGCCTGGACGCCTGGGCCGGAGCCGAGCCGGCCGACGCCGCCCGGGTGGGGTGGTCGCGACGGCGGCGGTCGCACCTGTTCGCCGCCGACCTGGCCGCGCTGGGTGCGCCGCCGGTGGAGCCGCCCGCCCAGCCGGAGCTGCCCGCGGTCGCGAACACCGACGCGGCGCTGGGCCGGCTGTACGTGCTGGAGGGCTCCTCGCTCGGCGGGGTGTTCATCGACCGGCACCTGGCCACGCTGCCGCACGTGGCGGCGCCCGGTGTGCTGCGGGCGTTCTCCCCCTACGGCGCCGAGACCGGCGCGATGTGGCACGCCTTCCGGACGGTCACCCGTGACCGGGTCGCCGGCGGGGGCGACGCCGGCCGTCTGGTGGCCGCGGCGCGGGAGACGTTCGGCGCACTGGCCGCCTGGTGCGGCGCGGTCCCCGCCGAGCAGGGAGACTCAGGGGCAGCGCTGCCGCGGGGGCAGGTCCGAGGGAGCGAGGTCACCGCATGACCGAGCAGGTGCAGACCGGCACGTGGCTGGCGCCGGGCGAACCGGTCGACCTGAGCAACTGCGAGCGCGAGCCCATCCACGTCCCCGGCAGCATCCAGCCGCGCGGTGTCCTGCTGGCGGTCAGCGAGCCGGACATGGTCGTGCGGCAGGTCTCGCGCAACCTCGCCGACGTCGTCGGCGTGGCGTGGGACGAGGCGCTGGGCCGCCCACTGAGCGACGTGCTCGGGGTGCCCGCCGCGGAGGCGGTGGCCCGGTCGGCCAGCGCGTTCGGTGACCTGCGCGAGCGCAACCCGGTCGAGCTGATCCTCGACTGCGACGGCACCCCCTGCCCGGTCGACGCGATCCTGCACCGGGCGGCGCACGGCGCGGAGAACGTCGTCGGTCCGCTGACCACCGACGGCCCGCCGGTGAGCGGGCAGGCGGCGGGCACGGTGGCGGCCAGCACCCTGGTCGTGGAGCTGGAGCCGGCCTCGGGCCCGCGGCCGTTCTCCTTCCCGAACACCTACCAGGCGGTGCGCGGCACGATCGCCGAGCTCAACCGCGCGACGTCGCTGCAGGAGCTCTACGACATCACCGCCGAGGCGGTGCGCTCGCTCACCGGCTTCGACCGGGTGATGGTCTACCGCTACGACGAGAACTACAACGGCGAGGTCGTCGCCGAGGCCAAGGTGCCGGGGCTCAACTCCTTCCTCGGCCTGCACTACCCGGCCTCGGACATCCCGGCCCAGGCCCGCGCGCTGTACGAGAAGAACTGGATCCGGCTGATCGACGACGTCGACTACTCGCCGTCGCGGCTGGAGCCGGTCGACCTGCCGGCCACCGGCCAGCCGCTGGACCTGACGTTCTCCACGCTGCGCAGCGTCTCGCCGATCCACTGCGAGTACCTGCGCAACATGGGCGTGCGCGCCTCGATGTCGATCTCCCTGCTGCGCGACGAGAAGCTGTGGGGCCTGATCGCCTGCCACCACTACGCCGGCCCGCACGCACCGCCGTACGCCACCCGCGCCGCAGCCGAGTTCCTGGGCAGCGCGCTGTCGCTGCGGCTGGTCGACCGCGCCCAGGACGAGGAGCACCGGCGTGCGCTCCAGGTCCGCTCGACGATGGCCTGGCTCACCGCCGCGGCCCTGGACGAGGACCGCCCGCTGTCGGAGAGCCTGCTGGGCCGCCCGGGCCTGCTCGACGTCCTCCCCGCCGACTCGGTGGTGCTGAACCTGCAGGGCACCACCGCCGCCGCCGGCGTCCCGTTGCCGCCCGCGGTCGTCGGCGCGCTGGCCGCCTGGGCCGCCGAGCAGGGCACCGACGTGGTGAGCACCGACCGGCTGCCGCTGGTGGCGCCGCACCTGCCGGTGCCGGCGGAGCTGGCCTGCGGCGTACTGGCCCTGCCGCTGCCGGAGGGCCAGTACGTGATCTGGACCCGCGCAGAGCGGGTGCACTCGGTCGACTGGGGTGGCGACCCGCACAACAAGGCGATCGCCGAGCGTGAGGGCGACTCCGTCCGGCTGTCCCCACGGAAGTCCTTCGACCGCTGGCGGGAGGTGGTCCGCAACCGCTCCGAGCCGTGGACACCGGCCCAGCTCGGCGAGGTCGGTGACCTGCGCACCAACCTGCTGGAGGCGCTGTACGCCCGCAGCCGGCGGGTGGCCCAGGCCGCGCTCACCCTGCAGCGGAGCCTGCTGTCGGAGCCACCGGACCCCGACCACCTGGACTTCGCGGTCCGGTACGAGCCGGCCGCCCGCGAGTCGCAGGTCGGCGGCGACTGGTACGACGTGTTCCAGCAGCCCGACGGCAGCACCGTGCTGGTGATCGGCGACGTCGTCGGCCACGACACCGAGGCGGCCGCCTGCATGGGGCAGCTGCGCGGGCTGCTGCGCGGCATCGCCTTCGACAGCGCGGAGAGCCCGGGCGAGGTGCTGTCCCGGCTGGACCGGGCGATCGAGGGGCTGCAGCTGAGGACGATGGCCTCGGTGCTGGTGGCCCGACTGGAGCAGACCCCGCAGGAGCGGGCCGAGGGCGTCACCCGGTTGCGCTGGTCCAACGGCGGTCACCTGCCGCCGGTCGTGCAGGCTCCGGACGGCGGGGTGCGCGTGCTCGACGGGCCCCACCCGGAGCTGCTGCTGGGCGTCTCCCCCGACGCCCCCCGCCGCGAGCACGTCACCACGGTGACGCGCGGTTCGACCGTGGTGCTCTACACCGACGGCCTGGTCGAGCGCCGCGACCAGGTGTTCGACGAGGGGGTCCGGCGGCTCTGTGCCGAGCTGGCCACCCTCGGGGGCCGACCGGTCGACGAGGTCGCCGACGCCCTGCTCGCCCGGTTGCTCCCGGAGGGGGCCGAGGACGACGTCGCGCTGATCACCGTCCGGCTGAACGAGCAGCCCGACTGAGGAAGGGCCCGATCCCGGGGCTCAGCGGTCGGTGAACTGCGGGTCGAGCCCGTCGTCGTTGCCGCCGCCGTCCCCGGGCGCCGGCAAGGGCGCGTCGTCGGACGCCGCCGCGGCGACCTCGGGCCGGTCCTCCACCGCCGGCTCGGCCGGGCGGTCGCCGGGCTGCTCCAGCGCGGCCCGCACCTCCTGCGCGTCGGCGCCGAGGGGTGCCCGGCTCTGCTCGCCGGGCAGCCCCTCGTCGTTGCCGGTGGCCATGCCGGTGTCGGGCAGGGTGGGGTCCGTGGTGTCGCTCATGCGCCGGTTCCTACCGCCGATGCACCCCGGTCAACCTCGGGCACGGCGGCCAACGTGCGCAGCAGCTCGCGCACGGCGGCCTGCCCCGCCCGGTTGGCGCCGACCGTGCTCGCCGAGGGGCCGTACCCGACCAGGTGGAGACGGGGCTCGGCGACCACCCGGGTGCCGTCCATGAGGATCCCGCCACCCGGGCCGCGCAGGTGCAGCGGCGCGAGGTGGTCCAGCGCGGCCCGGAAGCCGGTGGCCCACAGCACGGCGTCGGCCCGGACCGACCGGGCCGGGGAGTCCCATGCGACGCCGTCGGGGGTGAGCCGGTCGAACACCGGCAGCCGGTGGAGCACGCCCCGGGCCCGGGCAGCGCGCACCGCCTCGGTCTCCAGCAGGCCGGTGACGCCGACGACGCTGCCCGGCGGCAGGCCGGCCCGCACCCGCCGGTCGACCAGCGCGACCGCCGCCCGGCCGGCCTCCTCGTCGAACCCGTCGCGGCGCCAGACCGGTTCCCGCCGGGTGACCCAGGTGGTGTCGGCGACCTCGCTGATCTCGATCAGCTGCTGCACCGCCGACGTCCCGCCGCCGACGACCACCACCGACTGCCCGCGGAACTCCTCGGCGCCGCGGTAGTCGGCGGCGTGCAGCTGCCGGCCGCCGAACAGCTCCCGCCCCGGGTAGGCGGGCCAGAACGGGTGGGTCCAGGTGCCCGTGGCGTTGACCAGGCCGTGCGCCGTCCACTCCCCGGCGTCGGTGTCGAGCAGGAACCCGTCGTCGGTGCGCCGGACCGCCCGCACCGCCACCGGCCGCCGCACCGGCAGGTCGAAGCGCCGCTCGTAGGCGGCGAAGTAGTCCCCGACGACCTCGCTGGCCGGCGCCGCCGGGTCGGCATCGGAGAGCGGCAGCCCCGGCAGGGGGTGGATCCGGTGCGCGCGGTCCAGCCGCAGGGAGGGCCAGCGGTGCTGCCAGGCCCCACCCGGCCCGGCGTTCCCGTCCAGGACGACGAAGTCGGCCCCGGCCCGGCGCAGCGCGTACGCGGCCGACAGCCCGGCCTGCCCGGCCCCGATCACCACGACGTCGTTGTGCACGGTGGGTGCAACACCCGGGGCCGACTGCTCATGCCGTGCCGTGTGAGCTCCACCGGTCGATGTGTCCCGATCACGGTCCCCGGGCAGTCACCACCCGTCGCAGCAACCGATGAAGGAGGCGGGCCCGGCCCGTGGAGCACGCCCAGCAGCAGGTCGCCCCGTCGCCGATCCCGGAGCCCAAGGGCTACCGGCACATCGGCTACGTGGTGCACCCCGGCCAGGACGTCGCCGCCGTCCTGGGCCCGGTGCTGCGCACCGCCCTGGACGCCGGCGAGCCGGTCGTGGTGGCGTGCACCGAGCCGGTGGCCGGTGCCCTGCTGGACGCCGTCGGCCGCCCCGAGGACGTGCACGTCGGCCCGGCCGACCCGCTGGGCGACCGCCCCCCGAACGCGATCGCCGCGATCGGCTCGCTGGTCGACAGCGAGCTGCCGCCCGACGGCCGGCGGCTGCACCTGGTGACCGGCCCCGGCGAGCCGGACGACTGGACGACCTGGGCGCAGACCGAGGCGCTGCTCAACCACGTGCTCGCCGAGCGGCCGGTCGACCACCTGTGCCTGCTGAGCCCGGTCGTGGGCGAACCCGACGGCGTGGACGCCCAGTCGGTGGCGCGGGCGACGCACCCGTGGCTGCTGACCGCCGACGGCGCGGTGCCCAACCCGGGCTACCGTGCACCGGAGGAGCTGCTGCGCGAGGTGGAGCGGGCGCGGGTGCCCGACCCGCTGGAGGCCACCGAGCCCACGCTGGCCGTCGTCGACCTCGACGACATGCGTGCCCTGCGCCGGGCCCTGCGCCGCGCACTGGCCGACAGCGCCCTGTCCGAGGACGCCGCGCAGGACTTCGTGCTGGCCATCGACGAGGTGACCGCGAACGCCACCGAGCACGGCGTGCCCCCCGTCGACGTGAAGCTGTGGTGCACCCCGGAGCGGCTGCTGTGCGCGGTGACCGACCGCGGCACCGCCTTCGACGACCCGCTGGTGGGCTACGGCCCCGCACACGGGGACATGGCCGTGGGCGGGATGGGGTTGTGGCTGGCCCGCCGGTCGGTCGACGTCCTCACCACCACCCCGGCCGACGAGGCCGGGCAGGGCTGCACCGTCCGGCTCGTCGTGCACGCCTGAGAGGACCCCGTCCTCCTCACTCCTCGCAGGCTCGGGGCGAGTCTCCGGACGGGGCCGGAGGGGCGGTGACCTCGGTCAGTCCCTGGGGGCGAGGCCGGCCGCCTCGATGAGCCGGGCCTGCTCCCGGCACCAGGGCGACCAGGCGTCGTCGAGCTGGGTCTCCTGGCGGGCGCGGAACTCGGTCCAGTCCAGCACCTCCCACTCGCCGACCTCGGTCGGTTCGGGCGACGGCGTGCCGGTGAAGCGGCCGATCCAGACCGGGCAGATCTCGTTCTCCACCACGCCGCGGAACACCGCCCGGTAGCGGTAGGACGGCAGGGCCGGCCGCAGCTGCTCGACCCCGAGGCCCAGCTCGTAGCGCGCCCGGCGGGCGATCGCCGCGGGGTCGTCCTCCCCCGGCCCGGGGTGCCCGCAGACCGTGTTGGTCCACATCCCGGGGAAGGTCGCCTTGTCCTCGGCCCGGCGGGTGACCAGCAGCCGCCCGGCGTCGTCGAAGAGGTAGGCGGAGAAGGCCCGGTGCAGCGGGGTCTCACCGTGGTGCACCAGCGGCTTGGGCATCGTGCCGATCGCCGTCCCGTGCTCGTCGACCAGGACGATCAGCTCCTGCGCTGCGGGTGCCACCACCGCTCCATCGTCCCCGACCGAGGCTCCCGGCGCCTGCAGAGGCCCTCCGGGCCGCCGACCCGGACGGGTGAGAGGGCATCGCCCCACACCCCCGACCATGATCATCATTCCTCCCGACGATCGCCGGACGGCGGTCCGAGGAGGACGACGGTCGATGACCAGCACCGGGACGGCGGACGCCGCCCTGCCTGCGCTGCCTGCTCTGCCCGCACCCCCCGCCGACGCCGCCGCGGCCGGACCCGAGCCGGCGGTGACCACGCTCGCCGACCTGGCCGTCCCCGCCCGGCTGGTCTCCCCGCGGGTGCCGCTCGCGGCCCTGGACGCGATGTTCCGCCGGGACGCCGGACTGCGCTGGGTGGTCACCGACCGCGCCGAGGCACCCGTGCTGGTCAGCCGCTCCTGGTTCGAGCTGGCGATGACCGGCCGGCTCGGTTACGGCCGGCTGGTGCACGCCCGACGCGAACTCCCCCAGCTCGGGGTGCCGGAGACGCTGGTCTTCCCGGCCGACGCCCCGGTGCCGCAGGCGGCCGCCGCGGTGGTCGAGCGGCGGGCCGCCGGCGACGCGCTGCTGGACGCCGTGGTGGTGACCGCGCCGGGCGGGCAGCTGCTGCTGGCCCCGGTGACCGCGCTGTTCGAGCACCTGGCCCAGCAGTACGCCTGGCAGGCGCTCCACGACCCGCTGACCGGGCTGCCCAACCGCATCTCGCTGCTCGAGCGGCTCCGGCAGACCGGCAGCTCCGGGGTGCTCTGCTACATCGACCTGGACCGGTTCAAGGACGTCAACGACCACCTCGGGCACAGCGCCGGCGACCAGGTGCTGGTGGAGTTCGCCCGCCGGCTGCGCGGGGTGGCCCGCGCCGAGGACCTGGTGGTGCGGCTGTCCGGGGACGAGTTCGCCGTCGTCACCGGTGCGGCGATGACCATGGAGCAGAGCAGCGCACTCGCCGAGCGCATCGTGCTCGCCGCGGCCGCGCCGTTCGTGGTCAGCGCGCTGGGCGCCGACGGGCCGGCCGAGCACCTGGTGAGCCTGGGGGCCAGCGTCGGGGTGGCCAGCGCCGAGGGACGGCTGCCGGTCTCGCTCGACGAGCTGCTGCACCAGGCCGACCTGGCCATGTACCGGGCCAAGTCCCTGGGCCGGGGGCGCGTCGCGCACTTCGCCAGCGAACTGCTGGCCGAGGCCGAGGCCACCGACGTCGTCCGCGCGCGGCACGCGATGGAGCGCCGGCTGCGCCACGCGATCGAGACCGGTGGTCTCTCGCTGCACTACCAGCCGGTCGTGGCGCTCCCGGGCGGCCAGGTGACCGGGGTCGAGGCCCTGGCCCGCTGGGACGACGAGGAGCTCGGCGCCGTCCCGCCCGACCGGTTCATCCCGCTGGCCGAGCAGACCGGCCTGGTCGTCGACCTGGGCCGCTGGGTGCTGCAGACCGCCTGCCGGGAGGCCGCCGGCTGGCCGACCGGCCCCAGCGGCGTCGCCGCCACGGTGGCGGTCAACGTCTCCGCCGTGCAGCTGGCCCAGCGGGACTTCACCGACGACGTCGTGCGGGCGCTGGCCGACAGCGGCCTGGCCCCGGAGCGGCTGTGCCTGGAGATCACCGAGACCGCCGCGATCACCGACCTGGAGGCCACCGCCGCCCGGCTCACCCAGATCCGCGACCTGGGCGTGCGGCTGGCGCTGGACGACTTCGGTGCCGGGCACTCGGCGCTGAGCCTGCTGCGGGCGCTGCCGCTGGACCTGGTGAAGATCGACCGGTCCTTCGTCGAGCGGGTGGCCAGTGACACCGCCGACGCGGTGCTGGTCCGGCTGGTCGTCGAGGCGGCGCACAGCCTGGGCCGCCGGGTGCTGGCGGAGGGCGTGGAGTCCGACGAGCAGGCCCGGCAGCTGATCGCGATGGGCTGCGACGCCGCGCAGGGGTGGTTGTTCGGCAAGCCCGAGCCCGCCTCCCCCGCACTGGCCGCCCGGCTGGCCCGCCGCGCGGTCAGCGGAGCACGCGCCGAGGGCGGCGGCGGTGCGGTGCTGCCGCTGGGCGGGAACGACGAGCTGGTCGTGGTGACCACCCCGGACCGCCGGGTCACCTACGCCTCGGCCAGCAGCGGCCCGATCCTCGGCTGGCTGCCGCAGGAGCTGGTGGGCCGCTCCATCGGCGAGCTGCTGCACCCCGACGACCTCACCCGGCTGGCCACCGACCCCGAGCTCGCGGCCCGGGTGATGGACGGCACCGGCGTGCACCGGTTCGTGCACCGCGACGGCGGCCTGCGCTGGCTGGAGAGCGAGACCCGGCAGCTGCGCGACGAGGACGGCCGGGTGCGGGAGGTGCTGTCGGTCTCCCGGGACGTGACCGCCACCGTCGAGGCGCGGCGGGCGCTGTCGGCCAGCGAGGCGATGTTCCGGCACGCCTTCGACGACGCCCCGATCGGCATGACGATGACCCGGATGGACGGGCAGCTGCTCCGGGTGAACAAGGCCTTCGCCGCGCTGCTGGGCACCACCGCCGAGCAGCTCCGGGACAGCCGGGTGCAGGACCTGACCCCGGTCGCGGACCGCCCCGCCGTCGACGGGCTGTTCACCGAGTTCATCGGCGTGACCGAGCTGTCCACGGCGTTCGTGCACGCCGACGGCTCGCCGGTGCCGGTGCTGGTGCGGGTCTCGGTGGTGCGGGACCGGGACGGGACCCCGACGTCGGTGTTCTCCCACGTCCTGCCCGAGTGAGCGGGCGGTCGCCGGGGAAGGGACGGGGGCATGGACTCCTTCCGCCGCGGTGACCTCGTCTTCGACGTCCGGGACGCCGGCCCGGCCGACGGGGAGCCGGTCGTGCTGCTGCACGGCTTCCCGCAGGACTCCGGCGCCTTCGACCGGCTGGGCCCGGCCCTGCACTCCGCGGGGCTGCGCACCCTGGCGCCGGACCAGCGGGGCTACTCCCCCGGCGCCCGGCCCGCCGGCCGCGCGGCCTACCGGCTGCGCGAGACGGCCGACGACGTCCTGGCGCTGCTGCAGGCCGCCGGGCTGGAGAGCGCGCACGTCGTCGGGCACGACTGGGGCGGCGTCGTCGGCTGGGCGCTGGCCGCCTGGCACCCGTGGCGGGTGCGCACCCTCACCTCGCTGTCGGTGCCGCACCCGGCCGCGATGACCCAGGCCCTCGGGCACAGCGACCAGGCGCTGCGCTCGGCCTACATCGGGCTCTTCCAGCTGCCCGTGGCCCCCGAGGCGGTGCTGCTGGCCGGTGGCGGTGCCGTGCTGCGCCGGATGCTGCGGCAGGGCGGGCTGCCGGAGGAGCTGGTCGACCGCTACGTCGACCGGATGCGGGAGCCGGGGGCGCTGACCGCCGCACTCAACTGGTACCGGGCGCTGCCCCTGGCCGGGAGCGACCCGGTGGGCCGGGTGCGGGTGCCGACGCTGCACGTCTGGGGGGCGCGGGACACCTTCCTCGGCCGGGCCGCGACCGAGGCGACCGGGGAGTTCGTCAGCGCGCCCTACGCGCTGGAGGTGCTCGAGGACGCCGACCACTGGCTGCCCGAGCTCGCCGCCGACCGGGTCGGGGAGCTGGTCACCGCCCACGTGCGCACGCACGGCTGAGCCGGCGCCCCCGGTCGGGCGCCCGGTGCCCTGGTGCAGGCTGGTGTCCGCCCGCCGCCCGCCGCGCGTCCAGAGCAGGAGACCTCACCACCCATGCCGGAACAGCGGACCCTCGCCGAACACCAGGCGGACCTGGTGCGGCTGCGCGCCGTGGAGGCGGAGCTGTCCCGGGCGCTGGAGCTGTCCCGCAAGGTCCTGGACAACACCGCCGACGGCATCTACGGCCTGGACGCCGAGGGCCGGGTGGAGTTCGTCAACCCCGCGGCGGTGCGGATCACCGGCCACCCCGAGGCGGTCCAGCTCGGCAGCCACCAGCACGAGCTGATCCACTCCCGGCGCCCCGACGGCACGCCGCTCCCGCTCGAGGAGTGCGGGGTGTGGCGGGCACTGCGCACCGGGGAGCCGGTGCACGCCGCCGACGAGGTCTTCTGGCACCGCGACGGCACCGCCGTCCCGGTGGACCTCGTCGCCGTGCCCACCGTGCAGGACGGACGGGTGACCGGCGTCGTCGTCTCCTTCCGGGACCTCACCGAGCGCCGGGCCGCGGAGGCCGAGGCGACGCGGCTGCGGGAGGCCGCCCGCCGCGCCGCGGAGGACCGGGCCCTCTCCGACCGGCTGCAGCAGGCGCTGCTCACCCCGCCGCCGCAGCCGGACCACCTGCACGTGGTGGTGCGCTACCTGCCCGCCGCATCCGGCGCCCAGGTCGGCGGTGACTGGTACGACGCGTTCCTGCAGCCCGACGGCGCGACCGTGCTGGTGATCGGCGACGTCGTCGGCCACGACAGCGACGCCGCGGCCGCGATGGGGCAGCTGCGCGGGCTGCTCCGCGCGCTGGCGTTCGACAACGACGAGCCGCTGTCGGCCACGCTGACCCGCACCGAGCGCGCGGCCTCCGGGCTGGCGGTGAGCACCCTGGCCACGGCGGTGCTGGCCCGGGTCGAACGCGCCGCGGACACCAGGACCACCGGCAGCCGGCGGCTGCGGTGGAGCAGCGCCGGCCACCTGCCGCCGGTGCTGCTGGCCGCCGACGGCAGTGCGCAGCTGCTGGCCACCCGCCCGGACATGATGCTCGGGGTCACCGCCGACGCGCCCCGGCACGAGCACGACGTCGACCTGCCCGACGCCAGCACGCTGCTGCTGTTCACCGACGGCCTGGTCGAACGCCCCGGCTCCGACCTCGACGCGGGGCTCGCGGCCCTCCAGGAGGCGCTGCGCGATCTCGGGCGGACGCCGTTGGAGGAGCTGTGCGACACCCTGCTGGCGCGGCTGGTGCCCGGCTCGGCCGCAGACGACGTCGCGCTGCTGGCCGTGCGCGCCCACCCCGAGGACCGTCCCCGGCCCGCCGAGGCCGGCCCGAACCGGCTGCCCGGCCCGCTCGCCGGCGACCAGGCGTGAGATCGGGTCCCCGGCCGGGTAGGCGGCGTCGATGAGCGCCGAGCCGACCGCCGCCTCCCCGTCCTCCCTCCCCGCACCCCTGACCCGGCCGGAGCGGCTGGACCGGCTGCCGCTCACCCGCGAGCACGGCCGGCTCGTGGTGGGCAGCGGAGTGGGCTGGGCGTTGGACGCGATGGACGTCGGGCTCATCTCCTTCGTGATGACCGCGCTGGCCGTGCAGTGGTCGCTGACCGACACCCAGCTGTCCTGGATCGCCTCGATCGGCTTCGTCGGGATGGCGCTGGGCGCCACGCTGGGCGGACTGCTGGCCGACCGGTTCGGCCGGCGGCAGGTCTTCGCGCTGACCCTGCTGGTGTTCGGTCTGGCCACCGGGGCGGCGGCGCTGTCCTGGTCGGTGGGCGCCCTGCTGGTGTTCCGCTTCCTCATCGGGCTGGGCCTGGGCGCCGAGCTGCCGGTGGCCTCGACCCTGGTCAGCGAGTACGCACCGGCCCGGGTCCGCGGCCGGGTGGTGGTGGCCCTGGAGGCGTTCTGGGCGGTCGGCTGGGTGCTGGCCGCGCTGATCGGCTACTTCGTCGTACCGCGCAGCGACGACGGCTGGCGCTGGGCGCTCGCGCTGGGGGCGCTGCCGGCGCTGTACGCCGTCGTCGTCCGCCGCGGCCTGCCCGAGTCGGTGCGGTTCCTGGAGCTGCGGGGGCGCACCGACGAGGCGGAGGCGGCGGTGCGCCGTCTCGAGCGCGCTGCCGGTGTCGACCCGGTGCCCAGCCCGCGGGTCGCCGCACCGGCGACCCGGGCGCGTCCGGGGCAGCTGTGGGCCCCGGCCGCCCGGCGGCGCACGGCCGCGCTGTGGGGCGTGTGGTTCTGCATCAACTTCGCCTACTACGGCGCCTTCACCTGGCTGCCGACGCTGCTGTACGCCTCGGGCTTCTCGTTGGTGAAGTCCTTCGGGTACACGCTGGTGATCACCCTGGCCCAGCTGCCCGGGTACGCGGTCGCGGCCTGGCTGGTCGAGCGCTGGGGGCGCCGGCCGACCCTGGGGGCGTTCCTGCTCGGGTCGGCGCTGGGCGCGGGGCTGTTCGCCGTGGCCGGCGGCGACTCCGCGGTGCTGGCGAGCGGCATGGTGCTGTCGTTCTTCAACCTCGGCGCGTGGGGCGCGCTGTACGCGCTCACGCCGGAGGTGTACCCGACCGCGCTGCGCGCCACCGGCGCGGGCGCCGCGGCCGGGTTCGGCCGGATCGCCTCGATCCTGGCCCCGCTGGCGGTGCCCCTGCTGCTGGACACCGGCGGCACCGCGCTGGTCTTCGGGGTCTTCGCCGCCGCCTTCGTGCTCGCCGCCACCGCGGCCTGGGCGCTGCCCGAGCGGCGCGGGGACGCCCTGGACGACGCGTTCACCCCCTGAACGTCGGTGCCCGGTCCTAGGGTGCCGCCATGCCGACGGCGTTGACCCGGGCCCAGGTGCTCGGCCACCGGGTACGAGCCCACCAGCTCGACCGGCCCGCGGGGACGGTCGAGGACACCGCGGTGCTCGACCAGGGCGTGCAGGACACCGGCCCGGAGGCGACCCGGTGGGCGCTGGCGGTCCGCGGGGTCGACGTGCCTGCGGAGCTGCCGGGCCTCGCCCTGGCCTGGACGCTGCGGGGCGCGCCGCACGCGTACCGCCGAGCGGACCTGCCCGGCGTGGTCGCCGCGACCGCGCCGTTCTCCGAGGCCGACGCGGCCAAGCGGGTCTTCGACGCGGCGAAGCCGCTGCGGGCGGCGGGCATCCCGGTGCGCACCGCCCTGGACACCGTCGCCGACGCGATGCGCACGCTCGTCACCGAGCCGATGGTCAAGGGCGAGCTCTCCGGCCGGCTCGCCGGGCTGCTGCCCGAGCCGTACCTGCGCTGGTGCCGCCCGTGCCAGGCCACCCACCTCTACGAGCAGCCCTTCCGGCTCGCCGCGCTGCGCGCCGGGCTGGAGCTGACGCCGGGCACGTCACCGCCGGTGCTGCGGCCGGTGCCCGGGCTGACCCCCGCGGCGGAGGTGCCCGAGCACCTGGACGTCGTCCGCGGGCACCTGCGGCTGTACGGCCCGGCCACCCCGCAGCAGGTCGCCGCGCACCTGGACGCCCCGGTGGCCGACGTGCGGGCGCGCTGGCCGGCCGACGCCGTCGAGGTCACGGTCGACGGGGAGCGCCGCTGGCTGCTCGCCGCCGACCTGCCGGCCGCCGTCGCAGGGCCGACCCCGATGGTGCGGCTGCTCGGCCCCTACGACCCGTGGTTGCAGCTGCGCGACCGGTCGCTGCTGGTGCCCGACCGCGCGCGGGCCAAGGAGCTGTGGCCGGTGCTGGGCCGCCCCGGCGCGGTCCTGGTCGACGGCGAGGTGGCCGGCGTCTGGCGGCCGCGCAGCTCCGGGCGCCGGCTCACCGTGCGGGTGCAGCCGTGGCAGGCCCTGCCGCCCGCGGTCCGCAGGCGCCTGGCCGAGGAGTCCGACCGGCTGGCCGCGTGCCGGGGCCTGGCGCTCGCCGCGCTCGACGTCGCCGGCTGAGGGGTGGACGTCGTCCTGCGCGGGTAGCCGCCCGACATGGCTGAGCTCCCCAGCGGACACCTGTCGGGCATGACCGTGGCGGTCACCGGCGCCTCGGGCAACGTCGGGACGGCGCTGCTGCGCACCCTGGCCGACGCCGGGGTCGCCGAGGTGCGTGGACTGGCCCGCCGCCGGCCACCGGAGACCGAGCCGTACGCGGGGGTGCGCTGGTTCACCGCCGACCTCGGCGAAGGCTCCAGCGAGCCGGTGCTCGACGAGTTCCTCGCCGGCGCCGACGCCGTCGTCCACTCGGCCTGGGCGCTGATCCCCGACCGTCAGCCCGACCTGCTGCACCGGGTGAACGTGGAGGGCACCCGCCGGGTGCTCGACGCGGCCGGCCGGGCCGGGGTGGCGCACGTGGCGGCCCTCTCCTCGATCGGCACCTACGCCGCCGGCCCGCAGGTGCACCCGGTCGGCGAGGACTGGCCGACCACCGGCATCCCGTCCTCGCAGTACAGCCGGATGAAGTCGACGGTCGAGGGGCTGCTGCGCGACTTCGACGCCGCGCACCCGGAGGCGACGGTCTCCCCGATCCGCCCGACACTGGTGCTGCAGCCGGACGCGGCCAGCGAGATCGGCCGCTACTTCCTCGGGCCGGTGCTCTTCCCCGCCGCCCGGGCGGTGCCCGGGCCGGTGGCCAAGCTGCTGCCGCTGCCGCTGCCCGGGTCGCTGCACCTGGGCTTCGTGCACGCCGACGACGTCGCCGATCTGATCGCCCGGGTGCTGGACCGGCGGGCGCCGGGGGCGTTCAACGTGGCCGCCCCGCCGAACCTCGACGCCGACGGCCTGGCCCGGGCGCTGGGCACCCGCCGGGTGCCGGTGCCGGCGGCGGTGCTGCGCGCCGGGATGCAGGCGGCGTTCACCGCGCGCGTGCTGCAGATCGAGCCCGGCTGGCTGGACATGGGCATCGGGGTGCCGCCGCTGGACACCACGAGGGCCCGCACGCAGCTGGGCTGGCGGGCGAGGCACAACGGTGGGGACCTGCTGCGGGAGTTCGTCGCCGCGCTGGGCACCGGGCAGGGGCACACCGGCCCGCTGCTGCACCCGGGCACCGGTCCCGAGCACACGCCCGCCTGAGGCGACGCGCCGCCCCCGGCCCTGGCCCGGGGGCGGGCACGTCCCCCCGCACCGACGACTGTCCCCCCGCACCGGTGCTCATGCGGGGGGACAGGGTCGGATCAGGTCACCTGATCACTGCGCGGCACGTCAGCCGGCGAGGGCGTCCAGGCGGGCGATCTCGTCGGCGGAGAGGGTCAGCTGGGCCGCGCCGAGGTTCTCGGCCAGGTGGTCCAGCGACTTGGTGCCCGGGATCGGCAGGATGACCGGCGACTTGGCCAGCAGCCAGGCCAGCGCGACCTGCGACGGGGTGGCGTCCAGCTCCTTGGCCACCGCAGCTACCGGGCTGTCGGGCTTGGCCAGGTCACCGGTGGCGATGGGGAACCACGGGATGAAGGCGATGCCCTCGGCGGTGGCGTAGTCGAGCACGTCCTGGCTCTGCCGGTTGGTCAGGTTGTAGAGGTTCTGCACGCTGACGATCTCGGTGATCTCCCGGGCCGCCTTCAGCTCCTCGACGGAGACCTCGGAGACGCCGATGTGCCGGACCTTGCCCTGCTCCTTGAGCTCGGCGAAGGCGCCCAGCTGGTCGGCCAGCGGCACCTCGGGGTCGATGCGGTGCAGCTGGATCAGGTCGATCCGGTCGACCTTGAGGTTGCGCAGCGAGAGCTCGACCTGCTGCTTGAGGTAGGCCGGGCGGCCGACGGGGACCCACTCGCCCGGACCGGTGCGGGTCAGGCCGGCCTTGGTGGCGACGACCAGGCCATCGGCGTAGGGGTGCAGCGCGTCGGCGATGATCTGCTCGCTGACCACCGGTCCGTAGGAGTCGGCGGTGTCGATGAAGTCGACGCCCTGCTCGACGGCGCCCTGCACGACGCGGACGGCGTTGGCCCGGTCGGCCGGCTCGCCCCAGACGCCGTCGCCGGTGAGCTGCATGGCGCCGTAGCCGAGGCGGTGGACGGGGAGGTCGCCGCCGAGGTCGAAGGTGAGCGTGGGGGTGGTGGCGCTGGTCATGTGTCCTCCAGGACGTGAGGTGCGCGGGCCGTCGGTGCGCGACGTCGGGGCCCCGGGATCGGCCACCGGGGTCTCGTTGCGCACAAGCGAGTACTGCCCCACCGCCTTCCCGACACCACGCCATGTGTCCGGCTGCACAGATCGGCTTCCGCGCCCCGGCCCCCGGCGCGCGGCACGGCGGTGCGGTGGAGTTGAGTGGACCGGTGCAACGAACACGGGGGACGACGGCCGTGCCGGTCCTGCTGCTGGTCGGGGTGCTGCTGGTCGCGCTGAACATGCGCGGACCGCTGGTGGCGGTCGCCCCCGTGGTCGAGCTGATCCGCCGGGACCTCGGCGTCGGCGCCGGCACGATCGGCCTGCTGACCAGCATCCCGGTGCTCTGCTTCGGGCTCGCCGCGCCGTTCGCCTCGCTGCTGATCGCCCGGACCGGGGTGCACCGCGCCGTCGTCGTGTCGATGGCCGGGGTGCTGGCCGGCACCCTGCTGCGCTCGCTGGGCACCGAGGAGGCCGCGATCGCCGGCACGGTGGTGATCGGGCTGGGCATCACCGTGGGGAACATCGTCGTCCCGGTGGTGATCGGCCGGGACTTCCCCGGCGCCACGAACGTGGTCACCGCCGCCTACACCGCGACGATGAACCTGGGCTCCACGTTCACCTCCGCGCTCACCGCACCGCTGGCCGCAGTGCTGGGCTGGCAGCTGGCGCTGGCCTCGTGGGGACTGATGACGGTGGTGGCCGCCACCGTGTGGACCGCCGCGCTGCGCCGGCACGTGGCCCGCGCCGCGGCGGCCGGCACCGCCGCGCCCGCTCCCCCGCCGCCGGTGCCCGGCCGGTCGGTCTGGCGCCGACCGGTCGCCTGGGGGCTGACCGCCACCTTCGCCGGGCAGTCGTTCGCCTTCTACGGGACGACGGCCTGGCTGGCGACGCTGCTGGCCGACGAGCAGGGGCTGTCCCGGTCGGCGGCCGGGGTCGGCTCCTCGCTGTTCCAGGTCCTCGCCGTCGCCGGCGCCTTCGCGATCCCCGCGCTGGTCGCCTGGTGGCAGCGTCCGTGGGCGGTCCTGCTGGCGGTGACGACGCTGTGGGCCACCCTGCCGCTGGGCATGCTGGCCGCCTCCTCGCTGTGGCCGCTGTGGTGCTCGCTGGCGGGCGTCGCGCAGGGCGGCGGGATCACCGTGGTGTTCATCGCCATCGTCCGGCGGTCCCGGGGCCAGACCGAGAGCCGGCAACTGTCGGCGATGGTGCAGGGGTGCGGCTACGTGGTGGCGGCCACCGGCCCGCTGGTGATCGGGTGGGTGCACGATGCCACCGACGGTTGGACGGCGCCGTTGCTGGTCATCCTGGGTGCGGTGATCGTGATGACCGTCGCCGGCACCGCGTCCGTGGGCGGCCGGGAGTCGTCCGGTTCGAGCGAGCCGGGGCGGGTCCCGGCGGAGGAGGTCCAGCGTGGGTGAGATCGTCGTCGTCCGGCACGGAGCGACCGAGTGGAGCCGGAGCGGGCAGCACACGGGGTTGACCGACCTGCCGCTGCTGCCCGACGGGGAGGACGACGGGCGGCGGCTGCGGTCGGTGCTGGGCGGCCGTGGCATCACGCACGCCTTCGTCAGCCCGCTGGTCCGGGCGCGGCGCACCGCGGAGTTGGCCGGCCTGTTCGACGACGGCATCGAGACGGTGCTCGAGCCCGACCTCGTGGAGGTCGACTACGGCCGCTGGGAGGGGCTGACCACCCCGGAGATCAGCGACCGCGTCGGGCACCCGTGGTCACTCTGGCACGACGGCACCGAGCCCGGCGACAGCCCCGGGGAGACGCTGGCCCAGGTGGCCGAGCGGGTCGACCGGGTGCTCGAGCGGGCGCGGCCGCTGCTGGACGGCGGCGACGTCGCCCTGGTCGCCCACGGGCACGTGCTGCGGGTGCTGACCGCCCGCTGGCTGGGGTTCGGGCCGGACAAGGGCGCACTGTTCCCGCTGGCGACCGGCCGCTACGGCATCCTGGGCCACGACCACGAGTGGCCCGCCCTGACCGGCTGGAACACCGGCTGCCCCTGAGCGGCCCCGCCCGCCGCCGCCGGTCCCGCACGATCAGCTCAGCTCACCGTGCGTGCTCCTGGCTCACCTCCTGAGCTGAGCCAGGAGC